>JBIKHR010000054.1:0-12216 GCA_044362035.1 Polaromonas sp.
TCAATCGCCTCGAAGGCAATGCCGCGCGGCGGCACCAGCTGGCTTTCCATGCTGGGCTGTCCGGGCCGGCCCTTGCCGCCCAACCAGTGCACGCGCCAGCCGCGCTCGCGCAGGGCTTCGGCCACCGCCAGCCCCGGAAATATATGACCACCGGTGCCACCGGCCATGATCAAGGCGCAGGGTGCCGTGCTCACAACCGTCCTCCCCGTTGCATCAGGACGCGGTTTTCGTGGTCAATGCGCAGCACCACGGCCAGCGCCACCATGTTCATCAAAATGGCCGAACCGCCGTAGCTCATCAGTGGCAGCGTCAGACCCTTGGTCGGCAAGGCGCCCAGGTTCACGCCCATGTTGATGAAAGCCTGAAAACCGATCCAGATGCCCACACCCTGGGCCACCAGGCCGGGAAAAAGCCGGTCCAACGCAATCGACTGGCGGCCGATGTGGATAATGCGGCGCGTCAGCCACATGAACATGCCCAGCAGGGCCAGCACGCCCAGCAAGCCGAACTCCTCGCCGATCACGGCCAGCAAAAAGTCAGTGTGGGCTTCTGGCAGCCAGTGGAGTTTTTCAACGCTGCCGCCCAGACCGACGCCCCATATTTCGCCACGACCGAAAGCGATCAGCGAGTGCGACAACTGAAAACCCTTGCCCAGGGCGTGTTTGGCATCCCAGGGGTCCAGGTAGGCAAAAATTCGCTCGCGGCGCCAGTCGCTCAGCGCGACCATCAAGGCAAAGGCAATCACGACCACCGTCGAAATGGCAAAGAACATGCGGGCGTTAACGCCGCCCAAAAAGAGAATGCCCATGGCGATCACCGAGATCACCATGAAAGCGCCCATGTCAGGTTCGGCCAGCAGCAAGACACCGACGATGGCCACTGCCGCCGCCATCGGCAGCACCGCACGGAAAAATCGCTCTTTGACGTCCATCTTGCGCACCATGTAGTCGGCCGCATACAACAGCACCGCAAACTTCGCCAGCTCGGAAGGCTGAAAGTTCATGAAGCCCAGCGAGATCCAGCGGCGCGCGCCATTGACGCTCTTGCCGACAAAGGGCAATAGCACCAGCGCCAGCAACACCAGAGAGACGATAAACAGCCAGGGCGCCACTTTTTCCCAAACGGCCAGAGGCACCTGAAAAGCCAGAAACGCCACCACCAGGGCCAGGCTCAGCGATATCGTGTGCCGCAGTAAAAAATGGTTGTGCTGGTAGTGCGCAAACTTCGGGTTGTCCGGCATCGCGATTGAAGCCGAATACACCATGATCAGGCCCCAGATCAGCAGTGCCAGCGTGACACCCACCAGCGCCTGGTCAAAGCCAAGCAGGCGCACCGGCGTCGAGGTGCTGACGCGGCCCATGCTGGTGCGCACAGGCAAGGCGTCCGGGTCAGCCGGGCTGGCACCGAACCAGTTCACCAGACGTTCAGCGACGCTCACAGCGACACCCCCGCGTCTTGGGCCAAGGCTTGCACGGCGTCGCAAAAGACCTGTGCACGGTGGCCGTAGTTGTCGAACATGTCAAAGCTGGCGCAGGCCGGCGACATCAGCACCGCGTCACCGGTCTGCGCGCGCCCGGCTGCCAGCGTGACAGCTTCCGCCATGCTGTCGGCCGCCAGCAACTCGACGCCGCTGCCCTCCAGCGCTGCGCGAATCAGCGGCGCATCGCGGCCGATCAACACCACGGCTCGCGCATAGCGGGCCACCGGTGCGGCCAGCGGTGTGAAATCCTGACCTTTGCCTTCGCCACCGAGGATCAGCACCAACCGGCGTTCGGCGCCCAGCCCGTTGAGGGCGGCTGCCGTGGCACCCACGTTGGTGCCCTTGCTGTCGTCAAAGTATTCGACATCGTGCACCACTGCCACCGACTCGACGCGGTGCGGCTCGCCGCGGTAGTCACGCAGGCCGTGCAACATGGGCGCCAGACTGCAACCGGCGGCAGTGGCCAGGCCCAGCGCCGCCAGGGCGTTGGTGGCGTTGTGGCGTCCGCGAATGCGCAGCGCATCCACCGGCATGAGGCGCTGCACATACAGCGGGAGGTCTTCTTCGTGGCGACGCTTGATGGTTTCGTCAGCCTCGGTGGCACGCACCAGCCAGGCCATGCCATTGACTGTTTCAATGCCGTAGTCGCCCGGCTGTGTCGGCATGTCAGCGCCAAAGGTGTGCACCTTGCGCACGGGCAGACGGCTCTTGGCCGGGGATTTGCCAAAGGCCCTGGCAGGCGCTTTCACCGGCGCGGGCAGGGCCTGCATGACCAGCGGGTCTTCGCGGTTGAGCAGCATCACGCTCTGGCTGCCATGCACGGCCGATTTGGCGCGCACATAAGCATCCATGGAGCCGTGCCAGTCCAGGTGGTCCTGGCTGATGTTGAGCACGGTCGCCACGCTGGGCTCGAAATCTGTCACCTCGTCGAGCTGAAAACTGGACAACTCAAGCACCCAGACGTCGGGCAAGGCTTCGCTGTCGATGCAGGCGGACAAAGTGTCCAGCAAGGTGGGGCCGATGTTGCCGGCCACTGCCACCGTTTTACCGGCACGCCGCACCAGCTGGCCGGTCAGCGCCGTCACGGTGGTTTTACCGTTGGTGCCGGTGATGGCAATGAGCTTGGGCCGGTAAGCCAGCGTGGCCGGTGGCGGGGCCAGCAGCACGAGGGGCGTATCGCTGTCCTCATCTGCCGGCTCGGTGACCTGCGTGGCGTCCGGCATCACTTCAGATTCAGCTGCTTCAGCTTGCGCAGCCACATCTTCACTGACTTCTTCACTGACTTCTTCGCTGACAGCTTGCAGCGGGCCGGCCAGCGCCTCGTCCAGCTCAGCGTCGAGCTGCGCGAGGTCCGGGCCTTCTTGTTCTGGCTGTACCACTTCTTCGCCCAGTTCGCGCAGCGCCTGGCTGAACAAGGTCAGCTCGTTGCCCCAGGCCAGCCCCTGTTCTTTGACGGCTTTCATGACGGGTGCAATCTCGGCGGGCGACAGCCCGGGGCTGCGCAAGACCAGATCAACGGGACCGCAAGCGCTCATCAGTACGGCAAAGTCGCCGGCGATAAAACGCACGGCTGGCAATTCTTGCTGCAAGGCGGGCAACTGCGGCGGTGCGCTGCGCGTGTCGGCCACCGTCACGGTGCTGCCGTGGCGGGCGCACCAGCGCGCCAGGGCCAGGCCGGACGCGCCGAGCCCGAGCACCATCACCTGTTGACCCGCCAGATTTTTCATCGCAGTTTCAAGGTAGACAAACCGACCAGACACAGCAGCATGGTGATGATCCAGAAACGCACGACCACCTGGGTTTCTTTCCAGCCGCTTTTCTCAAAATGGTGATGCAGGGGCGCCATCTTCAGGATGCGCCGGCCGGCACCGTATTTCTTTTTGGTGTACTTGAAGTAAGTCACCTGCAGCATGACCGAGATGGCTTCGACCACGAAGATGCCGCCCATGATGGCCAGCACGATTTCCTGGCGCACGATCACGGCAATGGTGCCCAGCGCGGCGCCCAGCGCCAGCGCGCCCACGTCGCCCATGAAGACCTGCGCCGGGTGGGTGTTGAACCACAAAAAAGCCAGCCCCGCGCCGGCCATGGCAGCGCAAAAAATCAGCAGTTCGCCCGCGCCCGGAATGTGCGGCAAAAACAAATAGCGCGAATACACCGAGCTGCCGGTGACATAAGCAAACACGCCCAGCGCCGAGCCGACCATCACCACCGGCATGATCGCCAGGCCGTCCAGCCCGTCGGTCAGGTTCACCGCATTGCTCGAGCCGACGATCACCAGGTAAGTCAGGATCACAAATCCAAAGACACCCAGCGGGTAGCTGATTTCCTTGAAAAACGGCAAGAGCAGACCCGCCTTGGGTGGCAAGTTCACGTCAAAGCCCGACTTCACCCAACTGACGAAAAGCTCCATCACCCGCAGGTTGGAGTTCTCGGAGATGCTGAACACCAGATACAAAGCGGCCAGCAGGCCCACCAGGGACTGCCAGAGATACTTGTCGCGCGAGCGCATGCCCTCGGGGTCTTTGTGCACCACCTTGCGCCAGTCGTCGGCCCAGCCGATGGCGCCGAAACCGAGCGTGACCAGCAGCACGATCCAGACAAAGCGGTTGCTCAGGTCAGCCCACAGCAGCGTGGCAATGGCAATGGCCAGCAGCACCAGCACGCCGCCCATGGTCGGCGTACCGCTTTTACTCAGGTGGGTCTGCATGGCGTATTCGCGGATCGGCTGGCCGATTTTGAGCGCCGTCAGACGCCGGATCACGAAAGGCCCGGCGATCAGACCGATCAGCAAAGCGGTCAGCGCCGCCATCACGGCCCGGAATGTCAGGTACTGAAACACCCGGAAAAAACCGAACTCGGGCGACAGGGTTTGCAGCCACTGGGCCAGACTGATCAGCATGTTGTTTCCTTTGGAGCAGACGGTGCGGCTGGCGCTGCAGCTCCGGTTTGTTGGCGCATGGCCTCGACAACGCGCTCCATCTTCATGAAGCGCGAGCCCTTGACCAGCACACTGGCGCAAGCAGGCAAGGCCTGACTGACGTCTTGCAGCAGTGCATCGAAATGGCTGTGGTGGCGCGCGCCCGGGCAGGCCGCAGCGGCGTGACGCATCAGCTCGCCGGTGCAAACCATCTGCTCAATGCCAGAGGCATGGGAAAAGGCACCGATCTCAGCATGAAACTCTGGGCCGCGCTCACCCACTTCACCCATGTCACCAAGTACCAAGAGGCGCGGCGCGGGCAACTCGGCCAGCACTTGGATGGCGGCGCGCACCGAGTCGGGGTTGGCGTTGTAGCTGTCATCCACCACCGTCAGTTCATGGCCAGCCAGCGACAGTTGCAGCGCACGCGAACGGCCCTTGACCGGCTCGAATGCCGCCAGACCCGCCGCAATGGCCACCAGCGGTACGCCTGCGGCCAGCGCGCACGCGGCAGCGGCCAGCGCGTTGTTGACGTTGTGGCGACCGGCCACACGCAAGGCAAATTCGAGCGGGCCCGATGGCGTTGCGGCCTGAACCTGCCAGCTGCGCCCGGTCCAGTCGGCGCTGCCGGTGACATCGGCAGGACCGGCCATTGCAAAGGTGATGACGCGGCGCGCACCGGCCAGCGCACGCCACAGTGGCGTGTGCGCGTCGTCCGCCGGAAACACGGCCACGCCCGCATCGGGCAAGGCGCTGATCACTGCGCCGTTTTCACGTGCCACGGCTTCCACAGTGGCCATGAATTCCAGGTGCTCGCGCTGTGCGTTATTGACCAGGGCCACCGTCGGCTGCGCCATGGCCGCCAGCTCGGCGATCTCACCGGGGTGGTTCATGCCCAACTCGACCACACCCATCTGATGCGTTGCGCGCAAACGCAGCAAGGTCAGCGGCACGCCAATGTCGTTGTTGAAATTGCCCTCGGTGGCAAACGCCTGCTCACCCTTGAAGACGCGCAGGATGGACGCGATCATCTGCGTCACTGTGGTTTTGCCGTTGCTGCCAGTCACCGCCAGCAGGGGCAGGGCGAATTGGGCACGCCAACCGGTGGCCAGACGGCCCAGGGCGGCCTTGCTGTCGCTCACTTGCAGGCCCGGCAAACCGGCTTTGGCCAGTCCGTGCTCAGCCAGCGCGGCAACTGCGCCACTGGCGCGGGCTTGCGCCAGAAAATCATGCGCATCAAAGCGCTCGCCCTTCAGCGCCACAAACAAGTCACCGGCGCGCAGGCTGCGCGTGTCGGTGTGAACACGCTCAAAGTGCAACGCGGGATTGCCCATCAACTGCGCGCCCGGCAGCAGTTGCGCAGCTTGTGCCAGCGTCATCATGCGCGCACCCCCGTTGGCTGTGCGTTGCGGCCTGCCGGCGTGTAAGCCGCCAGCGCCGCTTCGGCGTGGGAATGGTCAGAAAACGGCAACTGGATGCCGCCAATGTCCTGGTAAGTCTCATGGCCCTTGCCAGCCAGCAGCACGACATCGTGTGGCGCGGCCTGCCGCACGGCCAGCGCAATCGCCAGCGCCCGGTCGGGTTCGATCTGCGCCGATGCTGCCACTGGCAAGCCTGCCGCGATGTCGGCGATGATGGTGCCGGGGTCTTCGCTGCGCGGGTTGTCACTGGTCAACACCAGCTGCTGGGCGCCAGCCGCCACCGCAGCGGCCATCAGCGGGCGCTTGCCGGCATCACGATCGCCACCGCAGCCAAAGACGCAGCAGATCCGGCCGCCGCGGCTGTGCGCCAGCGGCTGCAAGGCCAGCAACACTTTGGCCAGTGCGTCCGGCGTGTGGGCATAGTCAATCACCACCAGCGGCCGGCCTTCGCCGCTCAGGGTTTCCATGCGTCCTGGCACCGGGCTCAGGCTGGCGCAGCTGTCGGCAATCGCTTGCAGTGGCAGGCCCAGGCTGCGCAGCGCTGCGATCACGCCCAGCAGGTTGGCCACGTTGTACTCGCCAACCACGGGCGCACGCACGCGGCACACCGACTGGCCCTCGCAGACCTCAAAACTCAGCGCGTCCAGACCGTAGCGGATGTCACGCGCAGCCAGCCGCGCTGTGCCGTTGCAGGACACGGTCCACACGTCCAAGCCCTTGCCCGCCAGGCCGGCAGCAAGACCGGCACCGTGCGCGTCATCGACATTGACCACCGCTGCCTGCAGGTCGGGCCAGTCAAACAGCTGCGCCTTGGCCGCCCAGTAAGCCGCCATGCTGCCGTGGTAGTCGAGGTGGTCTTGCGTGAAATTGGTGAAGATGGCGGTGTGCACGCGCGTGGCGTCCAGCCGGTGCTCGGCCAGGCCGATCGACGAGGCTTCGACCGCGCAGGCGACAAAACCGTCGTCGGCCAGGCGACGCAACTGCTGCTGAAACAGCACCGGGTCGGGCGTGGTCAAACCGTTGAAAACCAGCGCGCCCGGCTCGCCAATGCCCAGGGTGCCGACCACAGCGCAGCGCCGGCCCAGCTGGCGCATGGCTTGTGCCAACCACCAGGCGGTGGAGGTCTTGCCGTTGGTGCCGGTCACGGCCAGCACCGCCAGGCGCTCGCTGGGCTGGCCAAAGTAAGCGGCGGCAATCGGCGCGGCGTCGCGCTTGAGGCCGGCATACGTGGCCACACGCGCATCTTTGAAATCCCAGGCTTCGGCGCCCTCGGCCTCGATCAGGCAGGCACCGGCACCCGCAGCAAGTACCTGGCCGACATAGCGCCGCGCGTCGGTGGCAGCGCCCGGCCAGGCCAGAAAACCGTCACCCGCGCGAACCTGGCGGCTGTCAGAGCGCAAGCTGCCGCTGATGTGCTGATGCAGCCAGCGGGCAGCCGCCGGCGCGCCGCTCAGCCTGTGCAACGCAGGGGCGGCGTTCAAATCGACTCCTCCACCGGGTTGGCCACGATCTGCGGCTTGACCATCACGTCGGGTTGCACGTCCATCAGACGCAGGGTTTGCTGCACCACTTCGCTGAACACCGGAGCCGCCACCACACCGCCGAAATACTGTCCGTTGCTGGGCTCGTCGATCATCACGGCCACGATGATGCGCGGCGTATCGATGGGCGCCATACCGGTGAACCAGGACCGGTATTTGTTGCTGGCGTAACCCTTGCCGACTTGCTTGTGCGCAGTACCCGACTTGCCGCCCACCGAGTAACCGACGGTCTGCGCCAGCTGACCGGTGCCACCAGGGGCCGTGGCCATTTGCAGCATCTGGCGCACGGCACGGGCGTTATCGGGTGAAAAAACCTTGACGCCGGTGGCCGGCTCGGTGCTCTTGAGCATGGTCAGCGGAATGATGCGACCGTCATGCGCAAAAGCGGTGTACGAGTGCGCCATCTGGAACAGCGAAGCCGACAGGCCGTAGCCATACGACATGCTGGCCTGCTCGACGGGGCGCCAGGTTTTCCAGGGCCGCACGCGGCCGGTGACGGCGCCGCGAAACTGGATCTGCGGTTTTTGCCCATAGCCCAGCGCGGTGTAGGTGTCCCACATTTCGTGCGGTGTCATTTTCTGGGCGATTTTGAGCGCACCAACGTTGCTGGACTTCTGGATCACGCCCTCGACTGTCAGCGTGCCGTAGTTGTGCGTGTCGGTGATGTTGAAGCCGCCAATCGCATAGCGGCCCGGTCCAGTTTCAATCAGCGTTTGCGGCGTCACGCGGCCGGCTTCCAGCGCCATGGCCACGGTGATCGGCTTCATGGTCGAGCCAGGCTCAAAAGTGTCGGTCACGGCGCGGTTACGCAGCTGCTCGCCCGTCAGGTTTTTGCGCTTGTCCGGCATGTAGCTGGGGTAGTTGGCCAGCGCCAGCACCTCCCCCGTAACAGCGTCGAGCACCACCACGCTGCCGGCCTTGGCTTTGTGCGCCGTGACGGTGTCGCGCAGCTTCTGGTAAGCAAAGAACTGCACCTTGCTGTCGATCGACAGTTGCAGATCTTTGCCGTCAATCGCCGGCACCTTGTCGCGCACATCCTCGACGACGCGACCCTTGCCGTCCTTGATGACACGCCGCGAGCCGGCGCGCCCTAGCAGGTGCTTTTCAAAGGTCAGCTCCATGCCTTCTAGCCCGGTGTTCTCGATGTTGGTAAAACCGATGACGTGCGCCGTGGCCTCGCCATCCGGGTACTGGCGCTTGAAGCCTGCGTCCTGGTGAATGCCCTTGAGGCCCAGCTCGGCGATGCGCTTGGCCACCGGTTCCTCGACCTGGCGCTTGAGCCAGACAAAAGTCTTGTCTTCATCACCGAGTTTTTTACTCAGCTCAGCCGCCGGCATTTCCAGCAAATGGGCCAGCTCTGCCAACTGGGCCGGTGTGGCGTTGATGTCTTCCGGAATGGCCCAGATGCTGGCGGCCGGGATGTTGGAAGCCAGGATCAGGCCGTTGCGGTCCATGATGCGGCCGCGACTGGCCGGCAACTCCAGGGTGCGTACAAAGCGCACTTCACCCTGACGCTGAAAAAATGCGTTGCTGAAAATCTGGATGTGCGCCGCACGCGCAGCCAGCACCGCGAAGCCCATTGCGATGGCCGCGACGATGAACTTGCTGCGCCAGACCGGCGTCTTGCTGGCCAGCAAGGGGCTGGAGCTGTAACGGACGCTGCGGCTCATGGCTTGACCGGCGGCGTGGCAGCGGCCGTCTCGCGGTGAGCCACGTACTGGGTGATGGCCGGCGTGGCCGGGCGCATCTGCAATTTTTCTTTGGCCAATTTATCCACACGCAAAGGCGTGGCCTGGGCGCGCTTCTCAGCGTGGAAGCTTTCGCTTTCCATCTCCAGCTTGCGCATCTGCGAGGCGGCCTTTTCAAGCTCGACAAACAGGCGGCGCGATTCGTACTGGGTATGCACCAGGTACAGCGCACTGGCCAGCACCGCCAACAGCAGCAAGACGTTGATGCGGGTCATGACGTGCATGCTCCGGCTTGTGCGATCTGGCTGCGCGGCTGGTGTGTCACGCAGACACCTCCGTGCGCTCGGCCACACGCATCACGGCGCTGCGCGAACGCGGGTTGCCGGTCACTTCTTCAGCGGACGGCTTGACGCGACCCAGCGCATGCAGACGCATGGCTTTGGGCGCCGCAAAAGGCGCACGGCGGTCAAACACCTCGCGCGATTGCTCGGCGATAAATTGTTTGACGATGCGGTCTTCCAGTGAATGAAAACTGATCACGACCAGCCGTCCTCCGGGTTGCAATACCTTGAGCGAAGCACTCAGCGCCTGTTGCAGCTCTTCAAGCTCGGCGTTGATGAAAATCCGAAAAGCTTGAAATGTGCGCGTTGCAGGGTCCTTACCCGGCTCGCGGGTTTTGACCGCGCCAGCCACGACCTCGGCCAATTCAGCGGTGCTTCCAAGAGGGCCCCGCTCCTGCCGCCGACGATCAATCGCCTTTGCAATCTGCCCAGCAAACCGTTCTTCGCCATATTCACGAATGACCTCCGTCATGCTCTCGATGGATGCGTCGGCCAGCCACTCGGCCACGCTCTGGCCACGGGTGGTGTCCATGCGCATGTCCAGCGGGCCGTTGCCGCGAAATGAAAACCCGCGCGCCGCGTTGTCGATCTGCGGCGAGCTCACGCCCAGGTCCAGCAGGATGCCGGCTGCGCTGCCCGCCGGCCATTCGCCCAGATGGCTGAAGCCCTCGTGGCGAATCGCAAAGCGTGCGTCTTGAATGGTGGCGGCCTCGGCAATCGCGTCGAGGTCCTTGTCGAAGGCTGTCAGCCGGCCTTGCGGCGAGAGCTTCGAGAGCATCAGCCGTGAGTGACCGCCACGGCCGAAGGTCGCGTCGATGTAGTGCCCGTCCGGGTTGAGTTGCAGTGCCTCGACTGCTTCGTTCAACAAGACGGTGCGGTGTGTCCATGTGTCTTGCACCGTCATCTTTCAGAACGAAAAGTCCTTGAAGACGTCAGGCATTTCGCCTTTCATCTGCTCGGCTTCATGCGCCGCGTAGGTGGCGGCGTCCCACAGTTCGAAGTAGCTGCCCATGCCGAGCAGCACCGTGTCCTTGCTGATGCCGGCGGCAGCGCGCAGCTCGGGCGAAACCAGCACGCGGCCTGTGGCGTCGAGTTCGACGTCCATGGCGTTGCCCAGGAAAATCCGTTTCCACCACTGCGCCTGCATGGGCAGCGAGGCAATGCGCTCGCGGAACTTTTCCCACTCATTGCGAGGGAAAATCATGAGGCAGCCGTGGGGGTGCTTGGTGATGGTGATCTGACTGGCCGCCGTGGCGCTGAGCACGTCACGATGCCGTGTAGGCACCGACAAGCGACCCTTGGCATCGAGAACAATGGAAGACGCACCTTGGAACACGGGTTCAGACCTTTGAAAACACTTTTAACCACAAAAATGCACTTTTCCCCACTTTATCAGGAATAAGCAGTCAAGCAAATGCCTTGAAGCAATTTATTTCAATGAAATCAAGGACTTAGAACGGTTTTCGCGACAACTTAAAAAATAAAGTTGTTCAAAATTAAGCACTTAGCGAGGGCTGTGAAAGTGTTTTCTCAGGATCACGACGAAGCACCCCAGCCAGCGTGCCAGCTTAGCCGGCAGAACGCGGCCACTCATCAAGAGGCCAAGCACAGCGGCGCAAGGCCGCACGGCCGAGCGCGAAAGTGACTGAAGGGGGGTAAGCGGCGGCCCTGCGGGAAGGCAAAAGGCCCGCAGAGCGCGGGCCTTGGGGGTCTGTCAGGCGAAGGGAGCCTGGGCATGCCCGGTCAGTTGCCGGGCATGGAGCAACGAGGCTCAGTCACCGAACATTTTTTGCTTGAGTTCGCGGCGCTGCTGCGCTTCGAGGGACAAGCTGGCTGTCGGCCTGGCAATCAGCCGTCCGACACCAATGGCTTCGCCGGTTTCGTCGCAGTAACCGTAGTCACCGGCATCGATGCGGGAAATCGACTGTTCGATTTTCTTGAGCAACTTGCGTTCGCGGTCGCGGGTGCGCAACTCCAGAGCATGTTCTTCTTCGATGGTCGCGCGGTCGGCCGGGTCAGGCACAACGGCGGTGTCTTCGCGCAGATGCTCGGTGGTTTCGCCGGCGCTGGCATGGATTTCCTGCTTGAGCAGGGACAGCTTGTGGCGGAAAAAAGCCAGCTGTTTGTCATTCATGTACTCACTGTCAGGCATGGCCTTGACTTCTTCGTCCGTCAAGGCATTGGCCTCTTTGGTCTTCCAGTTGTTGGCCAGCTTCGGGTCTTTTTTGGCCGCGACATGCGGGGGCGGCGAGATCACGGGCAGCGAGATGGTCGAGTAGCTGGCCTTGGCCGCGTCGGGCGCATGGGTGGGCACCATGGGCGCAGGCGGCGGCATGTGGGCAGTGGCGCGCGCAGAACTGCGGCGGCCCGGTTTGAGAGGCGGGGGTGGGGTGAGCATAGAGGGTGATACCAAGGGGGCGGCCGGCTGTGGCGCTGATTTCATGACTTTGGCCGGAGCCACAGCCGCCGCTTTGGCGGCGGCAACAGAGACAGATTTGGAAGCAGGTTTGGCGACAGGCACGGCTTTGGATGGTTTGGCGACTGCCTTGCTGACGGTTTTAGGCGCAGCTTTGGCAGAAGAGGATGGTTTGGCTTTGACGGCTGGTTTGGCAGCGGCCTTGGCTTTGACCACCGGTTTGGCGGGGGCCTTGACGGACTTGGCAGGGGCTTTGGCCGCAGCTTTGACGGCTGGCTTGGCAGCAGACTTGGCCACCGGCTTGCTCTTGACGGGTGCTTTGATCACGGGCTTGACGGGCTTCTTCACAGCTGCCTTGACCACCGCTTTGCCCTTGACAGCCGCAGTCTTACCGGCCGGCTTGGCGCTT
>JBIKHR010000296.1:0-3713 GCA_044362035.1 Polaromonas sp.
CGTCAAACGCATAGGTGCGCTCGGTCAGGCAGGCTTCGTAATTGACAAAAAACTCTTCCTTGAGCACGGCAAACTCCGGATGCTCCGGGGTCAGGCCCAGGGCCAGGCCGATCATGCCGCGCGCACCAGCACCGGCCATGGGCCGGTAATGAAGCAAGGGGAAAGATGACAGGCCGCGGTCGGTGCGCATCTTGTCAGCGGCTGCACCCAGGTCGGGCGCGCTGTCGATCAGCGTGCCGTCCAAGTCAAACAGCACCGCTTCGATGCCTTCAAACAAAAACGCGCTCATGCTTTACGCGTGGCCAGCATGTAGTTGACGCTGGTGTTGTCGCTGAGCCAGTAGTGCCGCGTCAGGGGGTTGTATTCCATGCCGCGGGTGTGTTCAAGGTCCAGTCCGGCGGCGCGGGCATAGCCCGCCAGTTCGCTGGGCTTGATGAACTTGGCGAACTCGTGGGTGCCGCGGGGCAGCAAATTGAGAATGTACTCAGCCCCGACGATGGCAAAGACAAAAGCCTTGGCATTGCGGTTGATGGTAGAGAAAAAGACATGACCGCCGGGCTTGACCAATGCGGCGCAGGCGCGGACCACCGAGGAAGGATCGGGCACGTGCTCAAGCATTTCCATGCAGGTCACCACGTCAAAACTCTCGGGCTGCTCGTCGGCCAGGGTTTCAGCGCTGACTTCGCGGTAGCTGACGCCCGGGGTTTGCGCTTCCAGAGCGTGCAACTGGGCCACTTTCAAGGCCTTACCGGCCAAGTCAATGCCCAGCACCTCGGCGCCTTTGCGGGCCATGGCGTCAGCCAAAATACCGCCGCCGCAACCGATGTCGAGCACGCGCTTGCCTGCCAGCGGCACGATGTCATCTATCCAGGCCAGGCGCAAAGGATTGATCTGATGAAGGGGACGAAACTCGCTTTCAGTGTCCCACCAGCGGTGAGCCAGTGCAGAAAATTTGGCAAGTTCAGCGGGGTCGGCGTTTTCGGTAGGGTGCATTATTTGATTATCGTTGAGGCATAAAAAAACCGCGCCGAAGCGCGGTTTTTGACTAGCGATCCCGGGGGATTACTTGTTAGCGCGGGTACCCACGACTTCGATCTCGACGCGGCGGTTCTTGGCGCGACCTTCAGAAGTCTTGTTGTCGGCGACTGGCTGCTTTTCGCCTTTGCCTTCGGTGTAAACGCGGTTTTTCTCGATGCCTTTGGTCACAAGGTAAGCCTTGACAGCTTCAGCGCGTTTGACAGACAGCTTCTGGTTGTAAGCGTCGCTGCCAACGGAGTCGGTGTGACCAACGGCGATGATGACTTCGAGGCTGATGCCTTTGATCTTGCCAACCAGATCGTCAAGCTTGGCGCGACCTTCTGCCTTCAGGGCAGACTTGTTGAAGTCAAAGAAAGCGTCAGCAGCGTAAGTGACCTTGGTGGCAGCAACAGCTGGTGCTGCTGGAGCAGGAGCAGGCCTTGCAACGGGTGCGGGTGCGGGCGCTGGTGCAGGAGCAGGCCTTGCTGCTGGGGCTGGGGCTGGTGCAGGAGCCGGAGCTACAGGCTTTGGAACAATGGCGCCATCGCAGCCTTTGGCGGCGGTTGCCGGTGTCCATGAGCTGCTGCGCCAGCACAGATCACCCGCGCCGTTTTTCCAGGCCAGTTCGCCATTGCCGTTCCTCCAGTTGTCAACTGTTTGTGCGCCGGCAGCGGTCACGAGCGCTGCGGAAGCAAGCAACAAGGCCACTTTATTGAATTTGTTCATGGTTGTCCTCTAGAGAAATACAACAGCTAAGCTGCAATTACTGATTGATACGCCAGAAGTGACCATCACCCCTAGCGTTACAACTATTGTGCCATACCTGTCAGCGGCCAAATCTCAGGTCAAGCACCCGTCGGACACGGGTTCGGCGTTTCTTCTTTGAGATGTTGCAGGCCAGCCACATTAAATAGGGCGAATGCTTGCCCTAAAATGACGGGTTGGCCAGATTCAGCCCACAGGGTTGAGCTTGTGCCACTTTCAAGCATTACGCTTATTTGCGACTTCTCTCAGGCCCTCCATGACCCAGTTTGCCAAAGAAACCCTCCCCATCAGCCTGGAAGAGGAAATGCGGCGCAGTTACCTCGATTACGCCATGAGCGTGATCGTGGGGCGCGCATTGCCAGACGCCCGGGACGGCCTCAAGCCAGTACACCGGCGCGTGTTGTTTGCCATGCACGAGCTCAACAACGACTGGAACCGGCCTTACAAGAAGTCGGCCCGTATCGTCGGCGACGTGATCGGTAAATACCACCCGCATGGCGACCAGTCGGTGTATGACGCCATCGTCCGGATGGCGCAGGATTTCTCGCTGCGCCACCTGCTGGTCGACGGCCAGGGTAACTTCGGCTCGGTGGACGGCGACAACGCGGCGGCCATGCGTTACACCGAGATCCGGCTGTCCAAGATCGCCCAGGAAATGCTGGCCGACATCGACAAGGAAACCGTTGATTTCGGGCCCAACTACGACGGCAGCGAAAAAGAGCCGCTGGTGCTGCCCTCACGCATTCCCAACCTGCTGATCAATGGTTCGGGCGGTATTGCCGTGGGCATGGCCACCAACATTCCGCCGCACAACCTCAACGAAGTGGTTGACGCCTGTTTGCACATGCTCAAGAACCCCGAGGCCAGCATTGATGACCTGATGGAGATCATCCCCGGTCCCGACTTCCCGACAGGCGGCATCATTTACGGCATCAACGGCGTGCGTGACGGCTACCGCACGGGGCGCGGGCGCGTGGTGATGCGCGCCAAGTGCCACTTTGAAGACATCGACAAGGGCCAACGCCAGTCGATCATCGTGGACGAGCTGCCCTATCAGGTCAACAAGAAGACGCTGCAAGAGCGCATGGCCGAGCTGGTCCATGAAAAGAAAATCGAGGGCATCAGCCACATTCAGGACGAGAGCGACAAGTCCGGCATGCGCCTGGTCATTGAACTCAAGCGCGGTGAAGTGCCTGAGGTGGTGCTAAACAACCTGTACAAGCAAACGCAGCTTCAAGATAACTTCGGCATCAACATGGTCGCGCTGGTCAACGGACAGCCTAAGCTGTGCAACCTGAAAGACCTGATCCAGGTCTTCCTGTCGCACCGTCGCGAGGTGGTGACGCGGCGCACTGTGTTCACGCTGCGCAAGGCCCGCGAACGCGGTCATGTGCTCGAGGGCCTGGCGGTGGCGCTGGCCAATATTGACGAGTTTATTGCGATCATCCGCAACGCGCCGACCCCGCCCGTGGCCAAGGCCGAGCTGATGCTCAAGCCCTGGGACAGCAAACTGGTGCGCGAAATGCTCACCCGCACACGCGCCGATGGCGGCGTGGTCAACGCCGACGATTACCGCCCTGACGGCCTTGAAAAAGAGTTCGGCATGGGCGGCGACGGCTTGTACCGCCTGTCTGAAACGCAAGCTCAAGAGATTTTGCAGATGCGCCTGCAACGCCTGACCGGTCTCGAGCAAGACAAGATCGTCGTCGAGTACAAAGAAGTGATGTCCGAGATTGACGATCTGCTGGACATCCTTTCCAGGCCCGAGCGGGTTGCCACCATCATTGGCGACGAGTTGACTGTCGTTAAAAACGAATTCGGCCAGACCAAGCTGGGTGCGCGCCGCAGTTTGATCGAACACAGCTCTTTTGACCTGAGCACCGAAGACCTGATCACACCCACCGACATGGTGGTGACCTTATCGCACCTGG
>JBIKHR010000297.1:0-3707 GCA_044362035.1 Polaromonas sp.
CAAACCCTCCAGCGTGACGACCGAGCGCCCGCTGACGGCAGAAAGGGGGACAACACAACTGCGCAAAGGGTCACCGTTGACCAGCACAGTGCAAGAGCCGCACTGGGCTTTGCCGCAACCAAACTTGAGGCCATTCAAGCGCAGGTCATTGGCCAGAATATGCAACAGCGGTTCCGTCTGATCGGCATTCGATGTGACATCGACGCCGTTGAGTTTGAAGTTGATCAAAATTCTGTCTCCTGTTTTTATGTATACCAAAGCATACCATCTACGCATCCATTGGCATTAGTCAGGTCAAAAACAAGCAAAGGGCGAGGCCGGCGCGGCACAGCCCGGCTTGCAGCAACCTCAAAACACAGGCATCCTTGGTTGGCGCATCCCCGCACCACTTTTTTTTGGAACAGCGTCATGCCAGCTTTCCCTTTCATGCATCGCGCCCTTGCTGCGGCTTCGGCATTGTTGACACTGGGCCTGCTGGCCTGGGCACCGCCAGGCGCTGCCGCCAACCCGCCTTTGAGCCCGGCGCAGCAGCAAATGCAGGCCCTGAGTCGCGCCAGTGCCGCGGTGGTGGGGATTCAGGTCAAAGCTGCAGAAGGCGCACGCTCTGCACGCACACTGGGCCGTCAACGCGCCGGCTCAGGGGTAGTGATTGACGCAGATGGGCTGATTCTGACGATTGGCTACCTCATGCTCGAGGCCGAGCAGATCGAGATCGTGACGCAAGACCGCAAGGCCGTGCCGGCCGTGGCAGTGGCCTACGACATTGCCACCGGCTTTGGTCTGGTCAAGCCGCTGCTGCCGCTGCGCGGCGTGGCACCCGTCAGCCTGGGCAGCCTCAAGAATGTGAAAAACGGTGAGCCGCTGATGGCCGCCACCGGTGCCACCAAGGCTGAAGACAGCGATGTGAGCATGACGCAGTTGGTCAGTCAGCGCGCATTTTCAGGCAACTGGGAATACCACCTGGACAACGCCATCTTCACCAGCCCGCCCGTGACGGCCGGCACGGGCAACCACAGCGGCGCGCCCCTGTTCAACCAGCAAGGCGAGTTGCTGGGCATCGGCTCGCTGCTGGTGGCCGATGCAATGGGTGAAAACCGCCGCATGCCCGGCAACATGTTTGTGCCCGTGGATTTGTTGCGGCCCATCCTGGCCGAGCTGCGCAAGTCAGGCACCAGCGCGCAAAGTCACCGGCCCTGGCTGGGCCTGACCTCGACCGACCAGGGCGGACGGGTGCAGATATTGCGCGTCAACGAAGACAGCCCGGCGCAACTGGCAGGCCTGCAGTCGGGTGACGTGGTGTTGGCGGTGGACGATGCCAAGGTCACCAGCCTGGAGGGTTTTTACAAAAAGCTCTGGGCCCGCAGCGCGCCAGACGCAGACGTGCGGCTGACCGTGCTGCAAGGCGCCGACATCCGGGTGCTGGTGGTCAAGCCGCAAGACCGGTTGCTCACGCTCAAGCGCCCCGCCGGCATTTAAGTGCCGGCCAGCCCTTCGCGCACCGTCGGGTAGCGCAAGGGCACGCGCAGTTCGCGCTGAAGGCGGGTGTTGTCCAGCCGCCGCGACTCACCCATGAAGCTCAAAAGCATCAGCGGCAACTGCTGCTGCGCCGTGCTGCGTGACAGGCGCGGTGGCTTGGGCAGGCCGTACAAGTCGGCGGCCATGTCAAAGTAGTCGCCCATCTTGAGTTCGGTGTTGTCGCTGACGTTGGTGATGCGTTGCGGCAAGCCCCGCCAAAGGGCGGCGATGCAGGCGCGCGCCAGGTCATTGGCGTGAATGTGGTTGGTGTAAACGTCGTCTTCAGCTTGCAGCACGGCCGTGCCCTTGAGCAGGCGCGGACGCGGCGTGCCGCCTTCGCGGTCGGGCGCGTAAATGCCGGGAATGCGCAGCGCATGCACGCGGGTGCCGCTGGCACGCCCGAAAAAACGCAGTTGCTGCTCGGCGTCCACACGGCGCTGCGCACGCGGCGTGCCCGGGTTGACGGCACGCACCTCGTTGACCCACTCGCCAGCACAGTCGCCGTAAACGCCGCTGGTGGAGCCGTAGACCACGGCATGCGGCAGGCTGCGCAGACGCAGCGCACGCAACAAGGACAGGGTGCGCGGGTCGCGCCGCCAGTCTGGCAGATTTTCGGTGGGTGGCGGTGCCAGATGCAACACGCGCGTGGCCAAGCCGGACAGGCGGCGCAGCGTGGCATGCTGGTCCAGGTTGCCCTGCAAGGGTGTGATGCTCTGGGCGCGCAGGCCCGGCAGCCGCTCAGGCGAAGATGTCAGCGCCAGTAGCCGCACGCCGGGCGGCAGCTGCGCGGCCACGCGCTGACCGACATCGCCGCAACCGACGATAAGCAGGCGCGGACGGCGAAAACGCGATGGCAGGGCACCTAAAAAGTTGGGCATGGGTTTGAAGGCAAAATTGCAGGCTTGGCCCCGAGGCAAAGAACCCAAGGATAACAAGATGAGTTTTCAAGTCAGCGTGCAGCCCAGCGGCCGCAGTTTCAGCGTCAACCTAGATGAGGCCGTGCTGGCCGCGGCCATCCGCCAGGGCATCGGCCTGCCCTACGGCTGCAAGGACGGCGCCTGCGGTTCCTGCAAATGCAAAAAGCTCGAAGGCAGCGTCAGCCACGGCCCGCACCAGTCCAAAGCCTTGTCGGTAGAAGAAGAAGCCGCCGGCTTTGTGTTGACCTGCTGCGCCGTACCGCACAGCGACCTGGTGCTGGAGTCGCGTCAGGTGACCGACGAAAACGCCTTCCAGATCAAAAAAATGCCCGTCCGCGTCGCCAGTCTGCAGCGCTTGTCGCCCGACGTGATCGGGCTGCGCCTGCAACTGCCGGCCAGCGATGTCTTCAAGTACCACGCCGGCCAGTACGTTGAGTTTTTGCTGCGTGACGGTGACCGCCGCAGCTACTCGATGGCCAACGCACCGCACACCCAAACCGACACACCGGGCATCGAGCTGCACATACGCCACATGCCGGGCGGCAAGTTCACCGACCAGGTGTTCAGCACCATGAAGGAAAAAGACATCCAGCGCATTGAAGGGCCGTACGGCAGTTTCTTTTTGCGCGAGGACAGCGCCAAGCCCATGATTTTGCTGGCCTCGGGCACGGGCTTTGCGCCGATCAAGGCGCTGATCGAGCACATGCAGTTCAAGGGCATCACCCGCCCTGCCGTGCTGTACTGGGGTGGCCGCCGGCCGGCCGACCTGTACATGAACGAATGGGTTCAGGCGCGGCTGGCCGAGATGCCGCAACTGCGCTACGTGCCAGTGGTGTCCGATGCGCTGCCCGAAGACCAGTGGACCGGCCGTACCGGCTTTGTGCACCAGGCGGTGCTGCAAGACTTTGCAGACCTGTCGGGACACCAGGTCTATGCCTGCGGCGCGCCCATCGTGATTGACTCGGCCAAGGCCGACTACACGGCGCTGGCCGGATTGCCCGAAGACGAATTTTTTGCCGACTCATTCACCACAGAAGCCGACAAGGCCAAGGACCTGCAAGCATCATGAAAAAACCACTCACTTCCATTTCCCTGCGGCGTGCCATAACGGTCTCCGGTCTGGCCCTGCTGGCCGCGCTGGCCTGCGGCGGGCCGGGTGCGTTGGCGCAAACCAAACCCATCCGCATCATCGTGCCTTACGCACCGGGCGGCCCGATCGACGTGACCGCGCGCCTGATGGCCGAACGCGTGAAAGACTCGCTGGGCACCGTCATC
>JBIKHR010000055.1:0-12183 GCA_044362035.1 Polaromonas sp.
GTAGAACTTGAGCGCGTTGCCGCCGGTGGTGGTTTCGGGGCTGCCGAACATGACGCCGATCTTCATGCGGATCTGGTTGATGAAGATGACCATGCAGTTGGCCTTCTTGATGGTGGCGGTGAGCTTGCGCAGCGCCTGGCTCATCAAGCGCGCTTGCAGGCCGGGCAGCGAGTCGCCCATTTCGCCTTCGAGTTCGGCCTTGGGGGTAAGGGCAGCGACCGAGTCGATGACGATCAAATCGACCGCGCCGGAACGGGTGAGGGAATCCACGATTTCGAGCGCTTGCTCGCCGGTGTCGGGCTGGGAAATCAACAGCTCTTGCAGGTTGACGCCGAGCTTTTGGGCGTACTGGATGTCCAGCGCGTGTTCGGCATCGACAAAGGCGCAGGTGCCGCCCAGCTTTTGCATTTCGGCGATGACTTGCAGCGTCAGTGTGGTTTTGCCCGAAGACTCGGGGCCGTAGATCTCGACCACACGCCCGCGTGGCAGACCGCCAACACCCAGCGCAATGTCCAGCCCCAGCGAGCCGGTGGAGACGACCTGGATGTCCTCGATGACCTCGCCGGCGCCGAGCTTCATGATGGTGCCTTTGCCGAATTGCTTTTCAATTTGCAGCAGCGCGGCCTGCAGGGCCTTGGCTTTTTCGGTGTTCAGGGCGGAATTGGCTTTGACGGGTGCTTCCATGAAAATCTCCAGTTAAATCAACAAGTTAAACAAATAATCGGGTTGCATGGGGCTGGTGTTTGGTAACGCCAACTGGATGCATGAACAGTACTTTATCAGCTGATTGAATCTTGTACAGCATATTTTTAGTCAGTTTGCCTTATCATTTAAGCCATGTCTTTTTCTTCCCCTGAAGCCACGCCCGAAGGCTGGCGGCAAACCCATCTGGGCCGCCTGATGGGCCACGCCCTGCGCCGCTTTGATGCGCGCGTGCTGGCCCTGATGGCCAACGACGTGGCGGTGCCGCTGGCGTTGTCGAACCTGGCGGCGCGCGCGCAGGTGGGCGCGGCGCACATCCACATCACGCGGCACCTGGCACACGGCGGCTCGCGCCTGACCGACCTGGCGCAAAGCGCTGGCATGAGCAAGCAGGCCATGGGCGACCTGGTCGATCAGTGCGAAGCCTGGGGCCTGGTCACGCGCGAGCCCGACCCGCACGACAAGCGCGCCCGCCAGGTGGTGTTCACGCCGGCCGGCCTGCTCTGGCTGGAGGCTTTCCGGCAGGCGGTGGCACGTGCCGAGGCCGAGTTTTCGCAGGCGGTGGGCCGCGATGTGGCAACCGTGGTGGCGCTGGGGCTGGAGGCCTATGCCGGCGGCTATGAAGGCTGAATCCGGCAAGCTCAACTTTATGCCTGGCGCAGGGCTGCATGCGCCTAGAATTTGCTGCGACACGTGAAGAACTACAACCCGGCCCAACGGGGAAAAGATGGCGCGCCCGAAGCGCCTCACACGAGGAGACAGCGATGCGGATTTTGATTGCCGAAGATGACCAGGTGCTGGCCGATGGATTGCTGCGAACCCTGCGTGCCTCGGGCGCGGCAGTAGACCATGTCGCCAGCGGCAGTGAGTGCGATGCCGCGCTGATGACCAACACCGAGTTCGACCTGCTGATCCTCGACCTGGGCCTGCCGCGCATGCATGGGCTCGAGGTTCTCAAGCGCTTACGCGCACGCGGCTCGACCTTGCCAGTGCTGATTTTGACCGCCGCCGACAGCGTGGAAGAGCGCGTCAAGGGCCTGGACTACGGCGCTGACGACTACATGGCCAAACCGTTTTCGCTGCAGGAACTCGAAGCGCGTGTGCGCGCGCTGATTCGCCGCGGCATGGGCGGTGCCACCAGCACCATCAAGCACGGCCCCATGGTCTACGACCAGGCCGGCCGGGTGGCCACGATTGACGGCCACATGGTCGAGCTGTCGGCGCGCGAACTCGGCCTGCTCGAAGTGCTGCTGCAACGCGCCGGCCGCCTGGTCAGCAAGGACCAGCTGGTCGAGCGCCTGTGCGAATGGGGCGAAGAAGTCAGCAACAACGCGATTGAGGTCTACATCCACCGCCTGCGCAAAAAGATCGAAAAGGGCCCGATCCGCATCGCCACCGTGCGCGGCCTGGGCTATTGCCTGGAAAAAATTCCTTGAAGATTTTTCAACGGGGCAAGCGCAGCTTGTTCGGCGAGATCCTGGACTGGATGCTCACGCCGCTGTTGCTGCTGTGGCCGATCAGCCTGGCGCTGACCTGGCTGGTGGCGCAGAACATTGCTGGCAAGCCTTTTGACCGAGCGCTCGAATACAACGTGCAGGCACTGTCCAAGCTGGTGGTGGTGCGCAATCAACAACTGTTTTTTTCGCTGCCGGCACCGGCCCGCGAAATCTTGCGCGCCGATGACAGTGACCTGGTGTACTACCAGGTGCTGGGCACGCGCGGCGAGTTTTTGAGCGGCGAGCAAGACCTGCCGCTGCCGCCGCCTGAGGAAAAACCCGTCAATGGCGAAGTGCGGCTGCGCGAGGATGTGATGCGCGGCGAAGACGTGCGCGTGGCCTACACCTGGGTCGATGTCGATGTGCCCAACAGCAAGCCCTTGCTGGTGCAGGTGGCTGAAACCCTGGAAAAGCGCAAGACGCTGGCCACCGAGATCGTCAAGGGCGTGATGGTGCCGCAGTTCGTCACGCTGCCGCTGGCGGTGCTGCTGGTGTGGCTGGCGCTGGTGCGCGGCATCAAGCCGCTGGCGCAGCTCGAAAGACGCATCCGCGCCCGCAAGCCCGATGACATGAGCGCGCTCGACGAAAGCGCAGTACCCGAAGAAGTGGCGCCGCTGGTGTCGTCGATCAATGATTTGCTGAGCCGCCTGAAGCTGTCGCTGACCACGCAAAAACGTTTTCTGGCCGATGCTGCGCACCAGCTCAAGACGCCGCTGGCCGGCTTGCGCATGCAGGCCGATCTGGCGCAGCGCGAGACCGATGCCGACGAGCTGAAAAAGTCGCTCAAACAGATCGGCCGCGCCAGCATCCGCGCCACCCACACGGTCAACCAGTTGCTGGCGCTGGCGCGCGCCGAGACCACCGGCCGCAGCCTGACGCAGACGCAGGTGGACCTGGTGCACACGGTCTCCGAAGCGATCCAGGACTCGGTGCCGCGCGCGCTCGAAAAACAAATCGATCTGGGCTACGAAGGCCCGCCGCTGGGCGAAGCGGCCAGCCGTGTGCTGGGCAATGCAATGCTGCTCGCAGAGCTGGTGCGCAACCTGCTGGACAACGCCATCAACTACACACCGGCCGGCGGCCAGGTGACGGCGCGCCTGCTGACGGACCGCTTCAGCGGCGTGATTGTGCTGCTGGTGGAAGACAGCGGTCCGGGCATCCCCGAGTCCGAGCGTGAGTTGGTGTTCGAGCCTTTTTACCGGACGCTGGGCACCAATGTCGATGGCTCCGGCCTGGGGCTGGCAATCGTCAAGGAAATCGCGCGCCAGCACGGCGCCACCATCGCCATTGACGATGCCGACCGGCCCGGTAACGCCGGCTCGCCGGGCACCCGCGTCACCATCCGCTTCGGCGGCAGCTTGCCCGACTGAGCGGCACACGGTCACCCGGTCGTTCAGGCAGCAGGGCCTTCAGGCACCAAGTGTTTGCCGACTATGCCGGCCAGCTCGAACATGGTCACCTGCGGCTTGCCGAACACCGCCAGCAGCTTGGCGTCGGCATTGATGGCGCGCTTGTTGGCTGCGTCCTGCAGGCCTTCGGCCTTGATGTAGTCCCACAGCTTTTTGATGACCTGCGTGCGGGCCACCGGCTCGGCGCCGATGACCGCGGCCAGGGCCTCGCTGGGCTTGAGGCCGGCACCGGGCTTTGCCACACGCGGCGCTTTGGGCTTGGCGGTTTTGGCGGCGGGCGCTTTCTTGGCAGCGACTTTTTTGGCGGCCGGTGCGCCTTTGGCCGCCACGGTCTTGCCAAACGGCGTCTTCACGGCACGGGCCGGGCCACCGGCCGTTTTGCGCGGCGGAAACTTGGACGGTGCAAATTCAAAATTGACCTTGCCGGCTTCGGCGTCCCAGGCCAGCATGGCCTTGAAGGGCCGGCGCGTGCGCATAGAGACAAACTTGTCGAGCAAATCGGTCTTGCCGGTGCCGAGTAATTTTTGCATCTGCTCATGGTCCACCGGCTGCTGCAGGATCATGGTGCCGGTCTTGAAGTCGCAGCTCGGTGTGGGCTGGGCCAGCGTGGGCACGGACTTTTCGCAGACATAGTTTTTGCCGTGCTCGTGCACCGGGCTGCCGCACTTGGGGCAGGCGCCCAGCGAGGGCGTGTCGCCAAAGTCAATGATCTCGCCGCTCTCGGCGTTCTTGTCGTCGCCAAAGTCGAACTCCAGCTTGTAGTTCTTGGTTTCTTCGTCGAACTTGATGACCATCTCGGCCGTGAAAGGCCAGCCGGCCTTGGAACGAAAACCGTCCAGCGGGCCGATCTTCTTGTCACGCAAAAACTGCTCGACCTCGGCCACCTCAAAGGTGCGGCCGGCCGGCGTCTTGCCAAATGAGAAGCCGCAGCCTTCGCTGGCACCGGCCTGGCCGGTGCAGGTGTAGCGGCGGTAGTTTTCCTTGATGACGCCGCCGCAATTGGGGCAGGGCGCTGCCAGGGTGGCGTAGTCGCCGGGAATGGTGTCCTTGTCGTAGCCTTTGGCCTTGTTGACCAGGCGCTCGGTCATGCCGGCGATCTCGGCCATGAAGGTTTCGCGGCTGAGCTGGCCCTGCTCCATTTGCGCGAGCTTGTGCTCCCACTCGCCGGTCAGGTCGGCGCGCGACAGCTCTTCGACGCCCAGGCCGCGCAGCAGCGTCATCAGCTGAAAAGCCTTGGCCGTGGGGATCAACTCGCGGCCTTCGCGCAGCATGTATTTTTCGGCGATCAGGCCCTCGATGGTGGCCGCGCGCGTGGCGGGCGTGCCCAGGCCTTTTTCCTGCATGGCTTCACGCAGCTCGTCGTCTTCAATGGTCTTGCCCGCGCCTTCCATGGCGCCCAGCAGCGTGGCCTCGGAGTAGCGTGCGGGCGGCCGGGTTTTCAGACCCTTGGGCTCCACCGTTTCGACGCCCACCAGCTCACCGGGCTTGACGGGCACCAGGTTCTGCCCCTTGTCGCCGTCTTTGGGCTCGGGCACTTCGTCAGCGGCTTCCTTGCCGTAAATCGACAGCCAGCCCGGCTTGACCAACACCTTGCCTTCGGTCTTGAAACTGTGGCCGGCGGCCTTGGTGATGCGGGTGGTGACCAGGTATTCGGCGCTGGGGAAAAACACCGACATGAAACGGCGCACCACCAAGTCGTAGAGTTTTTGCTCGGCATCGCTCAGGCCACTGGGCGCTTGCAGCGTGGGGATGATGGCAAAGTGATCGCTGACCTTGGCGTTGTCGAAAATCTTCTTGCTGGGCTTGATGTAGCCGTTGTTCAGCGCCACCAGCGCGTGCGGTGCCAGGTGCTTCATCTCGCTGCCGGCAAGCATTTCAAAGGTCTGCTTGACCACCGGCACATAGTCTTCGGGCAGGGCGCGCGAATCGGTACGCGGGTAGGTCAGCGCCTTGTGGCGCTCGTACAGGCTTTGCGCAATGGACAGTGTGGTCTTGGCTGAGAAGCCGAACTTGCCGTTGGCTTCGCGTTGCAGCGAGGTCAGGTCAAACAGCATGCCGGCGGCTTGCGTGGTCGGGCGAGACTCTTCGCTGACGCTGGCTTTCTGGCCGCGCACGGCGTCGGCAATGCGGCGCGCATCAGCTTCGGTCCAAACGCGGTCGGCCTTGAGCTCGGCGTCGGGTTCGGCATTGTCTGCATTGGCAGCAGCTTTCTTCCAAGCCGGGTCAAACCACTTGCCGGGGTAGTCGCCGGCTTCGGCGGCAAAGCTGGCGTGCACTTCCCAGTAGTTGCGGCTGACGAACTTGCGGATTTTTTCTTCACGCTCGACCACCACCGACAGCGTGGGCGTCTGCACGCGGCCTACGGTGGTCAAAAAGAAACCGCCGTCGCGCGAATTGAAGGCCGTCATGGCACGGGTGCCATTGATGCCGACCATCCAGTCGGCCTCAGAGCGGCAACGCGCAGCGTCGGCCAGCGGCATCATCTGCGCGTCGCTGCGCAGACTGGCAAAACCGTCGCGGATGGCGGCCGGCGTCATGGACTGCAGCCACAGGCGCTTGACCGGGTGTTTGGCTTTGGAATACTGCTGGATCAACCGGAAGATGAGCTCGCCTTCGCGGCCCGCGTCACAGGCGTTGACCATGGCGCTCACGTCCTTGCGCTTGGCCAGCTTGACGATGGCGTTGAGCCGCGTCTTGGTCTTGTCGATGGGCTTGAGGTCAAAGTAAGGCGGGATGACGGGCAGGTTGGCAAAACTCCACTTGCCGCGCTTGACGTCAAATTCTTCCGGCGCCTGGATCTCGACCAGGTGGCCGACCGCCGAGGTGACGATCCACTCGTCGCTCTCGAAGTACTCGTCGTGTTTTTCGAACTTGCCTGCCGTGGGCGTGATGGCGCGCACGATGTCCTGGGCCACCGAGGGCTTTTCCGCTATCACCAGAGTTTTCATAAGAACTTCTTCAAACCTTGTACATCTTCGGGAAACAAGCTCCCGGATTCCGCATAAACAACTTTTCCATCCCGACCGCGCACCACCACCACCGGCAGGCCGCGTGGCTTGGGCCACACTGCGGCCGACTGCGTCGCCATGGCTGCCGGAAACCCGTAGCCCTTGGCCTTCAAATGCGCGCCGGCAGCTGCAGGTTGCTTGTCAATCGACAGCCCCAGCAGCGCCAAGCCCTGGCTGCGGTGCATGCGCCACAACGCGTCCATGTGGGGCGACTGTTCAGCACAAAAAGGGCACCAACTGGCCCACCAGTAAACCACAAGCACTTTTCCCTGCGCCTGATCGGGCCCCCAGGTGCTGCCGTCCAGCAGCGTCAAAACCGGCACCGCCAGCGCGCTGCCCAGCAGCGGCAAAGGCGCGCCCGGCTCAGCCGCCAGCGCCGCCATGCCGACAGGCGCCAACGCGAGCGCCAGGGCGTGGCGCCCGGCCGAACCGATGAGGCTGCGTCTGTCAACCATGGCTTGCTCCTTACAATAAGGCCCTTCGTGCGCGCACGCAGGCGCGCGCACCTGCATGAATTAACCATACCAAATTTTTAAACGTGTCTAAAAATCGGCCCTCCGCTCTTCCTTCGGCCCCGGCCGCCCCTGCCCCCACGCCGTCCGGTCGCCGCATCCAGACGCGCCGTTCCGGCGTGCATGGCAAGGGCATGTTTGCCGTGCAGGACCTGGCCGAAGGCGAGACACTGATTGAATACGTCGGCGAGATCATCAACTGGAAAGAAGCGCTGCGCCGCCACCCGCACGACCCGACGGACCCGAACCACACCTTTTACTTTCATGTGGACGAAAAGCATGTGATTGACGCCAAGCACGGCGGCAACTCCTCGCGCTGGATCAACCACAGCTGCGCGCCCAACTGCGAAGCTGACGAGCAAAAAGGCCGCATCTTCATCAAGGCGTTGCGCAACATCCCGGCCGGTGAAGAGCTGTTTTATGACTACGGCCTGATCATCGACGCCAAGTACACCAAGAAGCTCAAGGCTGAATACCCCTGCTGGTGCGGTGCCCCCGCCTGCCGCGGCACCCTGCTGGCGCCCAAGGACAAGGACGACGGGGAAAAGCCCAAGAAGTCCAAGAAGCTCAAAAAGTCCAAGAGCAAAAAACACTGAGCTGGCAGCGCTACTGCGCCGCTGACCGCCCTAACAACCATGTCTGCGCCCCCCACAGGCCCTCTGCTTCCAGCCGCGCCCGTGCGCTGGCCCGCAGAAGCCATCTGGCAGGCCGTGGCGCAGCGCTTGCCGGCTTTCACGGTCGAGGTTTTGCCGCAAATTGATTCGACCAACAGCGAGCTGATGCGGCGTTGCCGCGCTGCTGCCAGCGCCGCCAGCCCAACACCGCCTGAAGCCATCCTGCTGGTGGCCGAACAACAAAACGCCGGCCGCGGCCGGCTGGGCCGCCACTGGCACAGCGCCGCCGGTGCCAGCCTGACCTTTTCGCTGGGCCTGCCGCTGCAACCGGCCGACTGGTCCGGCCTGTCGTTGGCCGTCGGCGTGAGTCTGGCCGAGAGCCTGGAACCGGCCACCGTCCAGCGCCCGGCCTTGCAACTCAAATGGCCCAACGACCTGTGGCTGAACCAGCGCAAGCTGGGCGGCATTCTGGTGGAGACCGCCAGCTGGGGGGCGCAGCGCTATGTGGTCATCGGCGTGGGCCTGAATGTGCTGCCACCGGCATCCGACTTTGCAGCCAGCGCCGATGCTGCCCTGCCGCCGGCCGTGGCAGCCACCTCCTTGCAAGCCCTGTGGCCCGGCGTTGACGCCCCTTGGGCTTTGCAAGCCGTGGCCGCGCCGCTGGTGGCTGCTGTGCTGGCCTTTGAGCAGCACGGCTTTGCGCCCTTTCAGGCCCGCTTTGCGGCGCGTGATGCGCTGGCCGGGCAGCTGCTGCGCCTGTCGGACGGCACCGAAGGCCTGGGCTGCGGCGTGGGCCCGCAAGGCGCGCTGCGCGTGCAGACATCGGGCGGCCTGAAAGACATCAGCAGCCAGGAGGTCAGCGTACGGCCTGTTGCATCTGGGTCAGCCGATGGCACGGGCCCGGCATGACGCTGCACTACCTCGACTTTGACTACAGCGAAGACGAGGACGGCAATGGCTGCTTTGACGCGCTGGCCGACACACCGGCCGAGCGCCACCCCGCTGTGCTGGCCGAAGTGGCGCTGGTGCTGGACTGGGCGCAAGCGGCTTTTGCCGGGCAGCACGGCGCGCTTGACGATGGCGGCAGCTGGGACCACGACCTGCAGGTCTTACACGGCGAGCCGAACGCTGCCGCATCAGCTGAGCGTTTCAGCGTGAGCCTGTCGCTGTCGGGCACGCCGGCCTTTTGCGCGGCCTTGCGCGAGCGCTTTCGCCTGGACTGACGTCCTACACACACCGGCTGAAAAGCCTTGCCGCGGCCCCTTGCCGCCGGCCTGAGCATGGTGCTTCCGGCGGGTTGTTGTCTTGACGTCAGCGTGTTGACGCGGCCCCTGGTGAGCTTTGTTGTCCACTTTTCGAAGGAGCCGCCACCATGTTCACATCTCTGCCCACTTGCGCCGACCGCCGCTGGCGCCGCAAACTGCCGCTGCTACTGACGGGCGTCCTGGCGCTGGCCCTGAACGCCAGCCCCGTGCGAGCGCAAGCCCCTGCCGCCGATGCGCCAGCCACTTCGCCCGCGACCCCAGTCACCACCGCTACGCCGTCTGTCAACAACGATGACCGCGACATCATGCAAGACTTGGCGCATGCGCATCACGCCGAGCTGGAAAGCGCCCGGCTGGCGCTGGAAAAATCCAAAAGCGAGCGCGTGCGGCAATTTGCCCAGCAGATGATCGATGACCACACGCAAGCCCAAATTGACCTGCAACAACTGGCGCAACTCAAGGGCGTGAAGCTGCCGCAAGAAGCCAATCTGGCGCACAAAGCCCTGAGCACCGCCATGCGACTGTTGTCGGCCGATGCCTTTAACCGGCAATACATGACCCGCATGGGCATCAACGACAACGAGCGCACGGTCGAGTTGCTGCAAAACGGACAAAAGAATGTCAAAGACACCGATCTCAGGACGCTGCTGGAGCGCCAGCTGGCCATGGCCGAAACGCACCTGATGGTGGCGCGCAAGCTCAACGGACAAAAGCCCGGTTAAGCAGCCGCGGGGGCGAGCGGGTCTTGGTTTGCTACAGTCGGGCGGAACAGCCTGAGGTTTCCCATGCACACCTTTTCACGCCCGCATGCCCGCCACCTGACTTTCACTAGGGCGCCGGCCCTGAACTTTGGCCGCTTACGTTGTGCGGCACTGCTGTTGTGGCTGGGCCCGCTGGCGCTGCTTGCGCAAGCGCAAACCTTCAAGCTCGAATGCGAGGCCGAAGGGGTCATTGCGCAGCTTGACAACAAAAAACTGCCGCCCGCCAAAGTCAGCATCGAAATACAGAACATCGGCTGGCACATGTACTTCAATGTGATCGGCCCGCCCGACTACCAGATGCGCGTCAGCAGCCTGATCACCGAGCAGTACCAGGGCGCCAACCTGAGCAACGCTTCGCGCCTGGGTGCCAGCAAAAAGAACAAAAGCAACGGCCACGAAAACCAGATCCTGATCGACCGTGCCACCGTCAGCTACACCGGCTACAACGACGTCGAACAACGCGGCAAGCTGCTGCGCATCGCCTACGAAGGCAAATGCAAGTTACCCAACTGAAAGCCCACGCCTTGAGCAGCTCCGCCATTTTGAAGATCAAGCCCCTGGGTTTCACGTGGGACACCATCGACCCCTTTTTGTTTTGCGCGTACCACGATGACGCCTACCCGGCGGGCAACGCCCAGATGGGGCCGGCCGTGTCGCTGGCCGGCCGGCAACTGGGCCAGGACTTCAGCCGCCAGAACGGCTGGAGCATGTACCACGGGCAAACGGTGCCGGGCTTTCCGTCGCACCCGCACCGTGGCTTTGAAACCGTGACCATCGTGCGCAAGGGCCTGATTGACCACGCGGACTCGCTGGGTGCGGCCGCGCGCTTCGGCCGGGGCGACGTGCAGTGGCTGACCGCCGGCCGGGGCATCGTGCATGCCGAGATGTTTCCGCTGCTGGCCACCGACCAGGCCAACCCGCTGGAGCTGTTTCAGATCTGGCTGAACCTGCCAGCGGCCAGCAAGATGGCGCCGCCGCACTTCACCATGTTCTGGTCGCAGGACGTGGTGCGCCGCGTGACGCAAGACGATGCCGGCCGCAGCACCGAGCTGGCCGTGATCGCCGGCCGCTTGCAGGATGCGGACGCGCCGCAGTCGCCGCCACCCGACTCCTGGGCCGCGCAGCTTGATGCCGACGTGGCGATCTGGACCATTCGCATGGACCCGGGCGCGCGCTGGACGCTGCCGGCCACCGCGGGCGAACAGACGCAGCGCAGCCTGTATTTCTTCAAGGGCGAGCAGATGGAAATTGACGGCGAGCTTTTGACGCAGCATGCTGCGCTGGAGCTCGCCGGCTGCGCAGTCACGCTGGTCAACCGCGGCAGCAAAGATGCGGAGTTTTTGCTTTTGCAGGGCAAACCGATTGGCGAGCCGGTGGCGCAGTACGGCCCCTTTGTGATGAACACGCAAGCCGAAATCCGCCAGACCGTCGCCGACTACCAGCGCACCCAGTTCGGCGGTTGGCCTTGGCCCGACGTCGGCCCGGTGCACGGACGCGAGCCGGCGCGCTTTGCGCGTTACCCGGACGGGCGCGAGACGCGGCCGGACTGAGTCGCTGCGTTTACTTGGAGATCACGCGCACCATCTCCAGGCACTTGTTGGAGTAACCCCATTCGTTGTCGTACCAGGCGACGACCTTCACAAAAGTGCTGTCCAACGCGATGCCGGCGTCGGCGTCAAACACGCTGGTGCAGGTCTCGCCGCGGAAGTCGGTGGCCACCACCTTGTCTTCGGTGTAACCGAGGATGCCTTTGAGCGCGCCCTGGCTTTGCGCTTTCATCTCGGCGCAGATTTCCTTGTAGGTGGCTTCCTTGTTCAGCTCGACGGTCAGGTCGACCACCGAGACGTCGGAGGTCGGCACACGGAAGGACATGCCGGTGAGCTTTTTATTGAGCTCAGGAATGACAACGCCCACGGCCTTGGCCGCGCCGGTGCTCGACGGGATGATGTTTTCGAGGATGCCGCGGCCGCCGCGCCAGTCTTTGCCGCTCGGGCCGTCGACAGTTTTTTGCGTGGCCGTGGCGGCGTGCACGGTGGTCATGAGGCCGCGCTTGATGCCCCATTTGTCGTTGAGCACTTTTGCAACCGGGGCCAGGCAGTTGGTGGTGCAGCTGGCGTTGGAGATGATGGCCTGGCCGGCGTAGGTTTTGTCATTGACGCCATAAACAAACATCGGCGTGTCGTCCTTGCTCGGGGCCGAGAGGATGACTTTCTTGGCGCCCGCGGTCAGGTGCTTTTCAGCGGTGGCTTTGTCCAGAAACAGGCCGGTGGATTCGAGCACGATGTCAGCGCCGATCTCGTTCCATTTGAGCGCTGCCGGGTCGCGTTCTTGCGTCAAGCGGATCTTGTGGCCGTTGACGATGAGCGTGTTGCCCTCGACCGAGACCTGGCCCTTGAAGCGGCCGTGCACCGAGTCG
>JBIKHR010000299.1:0-3688 GCA_044362035.1 Polaromonas sp.
GCAATCTTCACCCGCACACCCAGCACGCCCGGCAATTGCATCAGGCGATGCCCGAGCTTGCCGATCAGGCTCTCCAGCAGGTTCACATGCTCCACAGTGCACTCGTTGATGATGATCTGCCGCACCTTGCGGTAGTCCAGCACATGGCAGATGTCATCGTCTCTGGGCAGCAGGGGTTGCGTGCCCAGGTTCAATTCGGCGTCCACCTGGATCGGCTGGGGCGCGATTTTTTCGTGCTCCAGAATGCCGAGGTTGGCGTCAAAACGCAAGCCGGTGAGCGTCAGAATCTGGCTGCCTTGGGTTGTGAGCATGCATGCAATCTAGTGTGGGGACCAAAATGGCGCGGCCTTTGCGCCATGGCAGACAATCAGGGCATCAGACCATGAGCCAACACGCTATTTTACCGGCAGAGCCCGGGATGCTGTCCGTCCTGCAACGCGCCATCGACGCGGCCGGCGGCTGGCTGGGCTTTGACGCCTTCATGGCGCTGGCGCTCTACACCCCGGGCCTGGGTTACTACGCCAGCGGCTCGCGCAAGTTCGGCCACATGCCGCAGTCGGGCAGCGACTTTGTCACCGCGCCCGAACTCTCGCCGCACTTTGGCCGGGCGCTGGCGCGGCAGGTCGGCCAGGCCATGCAGGCCACCGGTGTGGATGAAGTCTGGGAATTCGGCGCCGGCTCGGGCGCGCTGGCCGGGCAACTCATGGCCGCGCTGGACGCCGCCGGCACACCGCTGTCGCGCTACACCATCGTGGACCTGTCGGGCAGTCTGCGCGAGCGCCAGCAAACGCGACTGGCCGCTTACGGTGAGCGCGTGCGCTGGGTGCAAGCGCTGCCCGAGACTTTCAGCGGTGTGGTGGTGGGCAATGAAGTGTTGGACGCCATGCCTGTGCAACTGCTGGCGCGTGTGGACGGGGCCTGGCAAGAGCGCGGTGTGGTCTGGCACCAGGGCCGCCTGGCTTGGGCTGACCGGCCGACCGCCATGCGCCCGCCACTGGACGTGGATGGCCCGCACGACTACCTGACCGAAACGCATGCGCAAGCGGAAGGATTTGTGCGCACGCTGGCCGACCGGTTGAGCGCAGGCGCTATTTTCCTGATCGACTACGGCTTTCCCGAGCACGAGTACTACCACCCGCAACGCAGCACGGGCACCGTCATGTGCCACCGCGCGCACGCGGCAGACGCCGACCCGCTGGTGCAGGTCGGGCTCAAGGACATCACCGCGCATGTCAACTTCACCGGCATCGCTCTGGCCGGCCAGGACGCCGGCTTGCAGGTGCTGGGTTACACCAGCCAAGGCCGGTTTTTGCTGAACTGCGGCCTGCTCGACGGCATGGCCGATGCGCCGCTGGCCGAGCGCGTGATGCTGCAAAAACTCATCCACGAGCACGAGATGGGCGAGTTGTTCAAGGTCATCGCCTTGGCCGCCGACACGCCGCAGCAACCCTACAGCGGCTGGCAGGCGCTGGGTTTTGCCGAGGGCGACCGCTCGCACACCCTATGAAGCACTTTCTAAGCCGGGCACCCGCATGATCCGCTGGATGGTGGTGATTTTTCTGGCGCTGGTGCTGATCAGCGCGCTCACGCCTTGGCTGCACAAGCTGGGCTTTGGCAAGCTGCCGGGCGACTTGCGTTTTCGCCTGTTCGGGCGCGACTGGTTCATTCCTGTGACCAGCACGATTTTTTTGAGCTTCGTTGCCAGTTTGATCTCGCACATGGTCTGAGGCAGTTAGGATTGCGCCCTTGAAAAGGTCAGACCATGAACACCACCTCACGCATTGAAAATATCGAACGAACCGAACGGCCCTGGGGCTGGTACGAAACCGTGTCGGAAGTTGCCGGCAACAAAGTCAAACGCATCCGTGTGCACCCGGGTCAGCAGCTGAGCCTGCAAAAACACCATCAGCGCGCCGAGCACTGGGTGGTGGTGCTGGGCACGGCCCGCATCACGCTGGACGAGCGCCAGTTTGACCTGCAACCCGGCCAGGCCTGCGACATCGCGGTCGGCCAGGTGCACCGGCTCGCCAACCTGACGGCCGAGGCCGTCGAGATCGTTGAAGTCCAGTTTGGCAGCTACCTGGGTGAAGACGACATCGTCCGGTTGGAAGACAACTATGGCCGCGTCTGAGGGACTGACCGGAGTTGCGCTGCACTTGCCTGCGGGTGCGGCGCCTGTGGCCTGCGTGGACGTGGGCGGCACCAAGGTGGCCGTGTGCGTGGCCGACGAGCGCGGCATGCGCGGCCGGTTGACCGAGCCCACCGCCAAAGAAGGCAACCCCGATGCACTGGGCCTGCAACTGGTGCGCATGATAGGCCAGAGCTGCGCGGCCGCGGGCTTGTTGCCGGCCCAGATTGCGGCTGTCGGCGTATCTTCCTGCGGGCCTTTTGTGGTCCGGCAAGGGATGGTCGAGCTGGCTGCGCCCAATATCTGCGGCGGTCTGGCGGGTGCGGCCCGTGGCTTGCCCAACAGCTGGACCAGCGCTTTGCTCGAAGCCCCGCTGCGCGCAGCCTTTGCCGACGTGCGTGTTTGCAATGACGGCATTGCAGCGCTGCAGGCCGAGCGGCGCTGGGGCGCGTTGCAAGGCTTTGACAGCTGCGCTTATGTCACCTGGAGCACCGGCATCGGCATGGGCTTGTGCGTGGACGGCCATGTGCTGCGCGGTAAAAACGCCAACGCCGGCCACGCCGGCCACATGTACGTCAGCGACAACAGCGACGCGCTGTGCGGCTGCGGCAATGTGGGCGACGTCGAAGGCCTGGTGGGCGGCAATGCCATTGCCAGACGCTTTGCAGCGCGAGGCTATGCCGATGCCGCAGCCCTGCTGGGTGCGGCGCGCCAGGGTGACGCAGCGGCGCTGTCGCTGGTGGACGAGCTCTGCCGCGTGATGGGCCGCACGCTCTACAGCCTGGTGGTGACGCTGGACCTGCAGGCCATCAGCCTGGGTGGCAGCGTGTTTTGGCATCACCGCGAGTTTTTGCTGCCGCGACTGGCACAGCATCTTCAGGGTCATCTGCCGTCACTGACCGATGGCGTGCAGCTTTTGCCGGCCGGCCTGCAAGACAAGGTCGGCGACTACGCAGCGCTGGCGCTGGTGGTCTGAGCGCTAACGCAGGCTGCGGCGGCCACATCAGTGCGTGTTGTCCAGCGCAGATAAAAACTGATCCTGCCACCAATGCACGTCTTGCCGGCGAATGCCTTGCAACAGCAGTTGGTGGCGTTGCTGACGCTCGGCCAGGGGCATCTGCAAAGCCTGCTGAATACTCTCGGCCGTGCCATGCACGTCATAGGGGTTGACCAGCAGCGCTTCCTTGAGTTGCGCGGCCGCACCGGCAAAGCGTGACAGCACCAGCACCCCCGGGTCGGCCGGGTCCTGTGCTGCAATGAACTCCTTGGCGACCAGGTTCATGCCGTCGCGCAGCGGTGTCACCAGCGCCACCCGCACCACGCGGTACAGCCCCGGCAAACGCTTGCGCGCCACGTTGCGGTGCATGTAGCGCACCGGCATCCAGTCCAGCTCGCCAAAGTCGCCATTGATGGAACCGCTCAGGCTTTCAAGTTCTTGCAGCAAGTCGGTGTAACTGTCCAGCGCCTCCCGGCTGGGTGAAGCGATCTGGATCAAGGTGGCGCTGCCCAGGTTCTCGGGGAAGCTTTGCAGCAGTTGCCGAAATGCCTTCAGACGCTGCG
>JBIKHR010000056.1:0-12088 GCA_044362035.1 Polaromonas sp.
GCCAGAGCGTGAAAGCCAGCCGCCAGTCCATGGCGGGCCACAGCGAACCCTGGCAAGCCGGAAACTGCGTGCAGGCCAGCACGGCGTAATTGGTGCTGACCCAGCCACCCAGGGCCAGTTGCAGCCATAGCAGACCGAAGGTGGCGACCAGCAGCCACCAGGTGCGCACGGGCACGCTCGCCACCTGCAAGTCGCCGGCGGCCAGCGCAAAGCGCGCCGACTGCGCGCGCAGCAAGGCCAGCAAGACCATGCCGCCCAGCAAATGCAGGGTCACGATCAGCGGAAACAATTTCATGGTGACCGTCAGCGCACCAAAAGCGCCTTGCAGGCAAACCCAGACCAGCGTGAAAGTGGGCCACCAGGGCTGCAGCACAGAGGCCTGCGTTGCACCTGGTGGCGCGCTCAGTCGGGCTCGCCGGTAAGCCAGCCAGGTCACTGCTGCCAGCGTGAGGATCAGCACGCCAACGCCGGTGGCCAGGTAGCGGTGGATCATTTCGATCCAGGCTTTGGGAAGCGTCACCGGACCGGTGGGCATGGCGCTTTGCGCCTGTGTGATCTCGGCATGCGCGCCCAGCGGGCTGGCCTTGCCGTAGCAACCCGGCCAGTCCGGGCAGCCCAGGCCGGAATCGGTCAGCCGCGTGAAGGCGCCGAACAGCACCAAGTCAAAAGTCAGAAACAGTGTCACCAGCGTGAGCACGCGCAGGCGATGCGGCAGCGGCGACTGCCGGCTGCGCAACCAGACCCAGGCCAGCGGCCCGAGCGCCACCACCAGACCCATCAGCATCAGGCGCAGGGCCGGGCTGAGGTCGTACAGGGCGACTTCGCTCATGGGGCTTTGCCAGCCGGGCGACCGGGCGTGTCCCAGCTGCCGGAGGCGCGCAACAGGCGCTCCAGGTCCAGCTTGGCTTTGGCCGCGCCTGCCGCGTCCATGCCGGCCGGAAAGCGCATCATCCAGTTGCCCATGGGATCGACCAGGTACAGGTGCGCGGCCAGGTTTTGGCCGGGCGCGGCCTCCAGCCACTGGCCCAGCGCCGCGGCCGGAGCACGCAAGACGGTGGCGTCTTTGACCGCCGGGGCCAGGGCTGCCTGCAGCGGTGCATCGTCGTTCAGCAGCACCAGCCAGTCCAGACGTTCTTTTTCCCTGCCCAGGGACTCGCGCAACTGGCGCTGGAAATACAGGTTTTGCTGGCACTGCGCGTCGCAAGCGCCGCCGGCCACACTCACCAGCAACCACTGGTCCTTGAGCGACGCCATGGGCAGCGGCCGGCCGTCAGGTGACGCCGCAGTGAAATTGGGCAGCGGCCGCTGCGGGTTGATGAGCTCGCCAAAGTTGCGCCGGCCTTCGGGCCGCACCACGTAATACATCAGGTAAGAGGCGATCACCGGCGAGGCGCACACCAGCAAGATAGCCAGCATCTTCCAGCGGCCGGCCCGTGTAGGGGCCGCAGCGATGACAGCGGGCATGTCGTGCACCGTCAGGCCCAGCGGCTGGTCCTGGCGGGACGGTTGGCGCTGTGCTGCGGGATTAGAGGGCTCAAGGGACATGGTGGTTCAGCAGACGAAGAGGTAAGAAAAACAATCAAAGGGCTTTGGACCGCCGGCGCAAGGGGACGATCCATTGAAACCAGACATACAAACCCAGCACCAGGGCCGACAAGCCAAACCACTGAAAGGCATAGCCGTGATGCTTGTCGATGCCGGTGTTGGGCGCGGCCCATTCACGCTGCAAACCCTCACTGGCGGGCCCGGTTTGCAGCACCAGCACCGGCAACAGGGGCAGACCGGTTTCTGCCGCTAAAACGCCGATGTTCAGATTTTGCCGGATGAGCCCGGTATCGGCCCCCTTGAAGGCATATAACTTGGCTGGCGCGGGGGCCATTCGACCCTGCAAGCGGACTTCTTGCGCGCTGGTTTCAACAGGCGCCAGCCGGCTTCGGTCGACAAAATCGCGCGGAATCCAGCCCCGCTGCACCAGCACAACTTTGTCGGTGCCGCTGAGCTGCAGTGGCGTCATCACCCAAAAGCCGGGCCGGCCGTTCATGGGGCGGTTGTCCAGGTACAGGGTTTGCGCAGCAAGCCACAGGCCCGTGATGTCCACGCGGCGGTCGCTCAGGGCCGCCAGCGCTGGCGGGTGCAGCACGGCCAAACCGGCCAACTGGGCATTGCCCAAAGGGGCGACTTGGCTTTTCTGGTCGAGCGAAGCCTGCAGTGCCTCTTTTTGCGATGCACGCCCTAATTGCCACTGGCCCAGGTAAAAGGTCAGCGCCACGGTCAGCAAGGCAGCCACTGTGACGACCCAAAACCGGCCACGCTGGGTGGATGTTGTCATGGACGGATAATCTCATTCATGTCATACCTTATTGCATTTGCTTTCATCGCCATCCTCGGCAGCCTCGCTGCAGCCCTGTACTTCATGATGAAGGACGGCACCAACGGCAAAGCCAAGACCAGCCTCATGGCGCGCGCCCTGGCTTTTCGAGTCGGGTTCTCCGTGCTGCTGTTCATCTGCGTCCTGGCGGCCTGGAAACTCGGCTATATCCAGCCTACCGGGCTGCCCGCCGGGCGCTGAGCCCGCCTTTACATATCCGAAGCCCAAGGGCAGAAAAAAGGCCGCTTTCGAGCGGCCTTTTTGGTGCTGACGGGCGCCGCGGGGGCCCGCTGCAAGCGCTTAAAGCCAGTACACCAAAATGTAAAGACCCAGCCAGACCACGTCCACAAAGTGCCAATACCAGGCGGCGCCTTCAAAGCCAAAGTGGCGCTCTGCCGTGAAGTGGCCCTTGCGCAGACGCAGCGTGATAAAAAGCAGCATCAGCATACCGACGAACACGTGGAAACCGTGGAAGCCGGTCAGCATGTAGAAGGTGGAACCGTACACACCCGACGACAGCTTGAGGTTGAGATCGCCGTACAGATGGGCGTACTCGTAACCCTGCACGCCCAGGAAGATCAGACCCAGCAAGACCGTGGCCCACATGAAGTTCAGCGTGCGGGCGCGGTGGCCTTCACGCAGCGCGTGGTGGGCAATCGTCAGCGTCACGCCGGAAGTCAACAACAAGGCGGTGTTGATGGTCGGCAACCAGAAGGGGCCAACGGTGCTGAACGGCTCAACGATGCCGGCCGGCGAAGCGGTCATGCCAGCGGCCACGCTGGGCCATACGGCCTTGAAGTCAGGCCAGAGCAGTGCGTTTTCGAGGTTACCAAGCTCCGGCACCGAGTGTGATCGGGCCCACCAGAGCGCTGTGAAAAAAGCACCAAAGAACATCACTTCGGAAAAGATGAACCAGCTCATGCTCCAGCGAAAGGACATGTCGACCTTGCGACCGTACATGCCGCCTTCGCTCTCGGCCACAGCCTCGCTGAACCACTGGTACAGCACGCCGAGCCAGAAAACCAGACCGAAGGCCAGAGAGTAAGCGCCCCAACCCGCACCGTTGACCCACTGGCCGGCGCCCAGGATCACGAAAAACAAGCCCAGTGCCGCCATGAAAGGGTGGCGGGAAGGGCCCGGCACAAAGTAGTAAGGGGTAGCCCCGTTTGTTGCTGAAGACATTTCTATTCCTCTGTTCTCTTCTAAATTCTCAAATATTCTCTATCGACTCAAAAACCCCAGGGCCCGGCTGAATGCACATCAGCCCGGCACCACCCAATTGACCAACCCGACCAGCGCGCCCACAAACAGGAAAACGCCCACCAGGGCCACCGCAATGATGTGCAGCGGGTTGAGCCGCTTAACGTCCTGCTCAAAATCTCCACGGGCACGCAGACCGACAAAAGACCAGGCCACGGCCTTGACCGTGCGCCACAGCGACAAGCTGGTCAAAACACGCGGCTTGCTCACAGGGCCACTTCTTTGGCAAAAAGCAGTACGGGCTGCGCAGGCGCCAGTGCCACCGGCTTGACAGCCGGAATGTTCTGGTAGCCCGCCGGTGCAGCCGGCGTCTTGCCGCCCACTTCAAAAAATGTGTACGAGAGCGTGATGGTGGTCACGTCACGCGGCAACTTGTTGTCAATCACAAAAGCCACTGGCCACTGTTTCTTCTCGCCTGGGGCCAGGGTGTACTGGTTGAAGCAAAAACACTCGAGCTTGTTGAAATGCGCCGCCGACTGGCGCGGCGCATAACTTGGAATGGCCTGCGCAGACATGGCGCGGTCTTGCACGTTTTGAAACTCGTACATCACGGTGGTGAGCTCGCCCGGGTGCACCTGAACGCTGCGCGAAGCCGGCTTAAAGTGCCAAGGGCCACGCGAATTGGCATCGAACTCGACCGTGATGGTGCGGGTCTTGTCCACCTGCGTGTTGGCAGCCTGCGAAGACGAAGCGCCCGGAATCTGCTTATCGCCCAGGGCCAGAATGTTGATACCCGTCATCTCACAGATGGCGTTGTAAATCGGCACCAGGGCATAGCCGAAGGCGAACATGCCCAGGACGATGACGCCCAGTTTGCCCAGCATCTTCGAGTTTTCGCGGGTCTGGCTCATGGCGTGATGGCCTTCAAACCCGGCCAAACAGCATGGACCGGGCCATGAACCCGACAAAAAACACCAGCGCCACAGTGGCCAGGATCAGGCCCAGGCGGCGGTTGTTCTTTTTTTGCTCGGGTGTTGTCATGGCGTGCCAGGATGGTCAGCGCAGCTCACTCAGGCAACGATCTTGGTGGCGTTGGCGTTGAGCTTGGGCGGTGTCTCAAAGGTGTGGAACGGTGCAGGCGAAGGCACTTCCCACTCCAGACCTTCAGCGCCTTCCCATGGGCTGGCAGACGCTTTGGGGCCGATGCCGCGCATGGTCGGGATCACGATGAACACGAAGAAGTAAACCTGTGCCAGGCCGAAAGCCAGGCCGCCGATGCTGGCAATCGCGTTGAAGTCAGCGAACTGCATCGGGTAGTCGGCATAGCGACGTGGCATGCCGGCCAGACCCAAAAAGTGCATCGGGAAGAAGGTCACGTTGAACGCAATCAGCGACCACCAGAAGTGGATCTTGCCGCGGGTTTCGTTGTACATCACGCCGGTCCACTTCGGGCACCAGTAGTAGTAACCGGCAAACATGGCGTAGAGCGAACCGGCCACCAGCACGTAGTGGAAGTGGGCCACCACGTAGTAGGTGTCCTGCAGTTGGATGTCGATCGGTGCGACTGACAGGATCAGGCCGGTGAAGCCGCCCATGGTGAACACAAAGAGGAAACCAACGGCAAACAGCATCGGGGTCTCAAAGGTCATGGAGCCCTTCCACATGGTGGCGATCCAGTTGAAGACCTTCACACCCGTGGGGATGGCGATCAGCATGGTCGAGTACATGAAGAACAGCTGACCGGTGACCGGCATGCCGGTGGTGAACATGTGGTGCGCCCAGACGACGAAGCTCAGGATGGCGATCGAACCAGTGGCGTAAACCATCGAGGCGTAACCGAAGAGGCGCTTGCGTGCGAAGGCCGGGATGATCTGGCTGACGATGCCGAAGGCCGGCAAGATCATGATGTAAACCTCAGGGTGGCCGAAGAACCAGAAGATGTGCTGGTACATGACCGGGTCACCGCCGCCGGCGGGGTTGAAGAAGCTGGTGCCGAAGTGGCGGTCTGTCAGCGTCATGGTGATGGCGCCGGCCAGCACGGGCATAACGGCGATCAGCAGGTAAGCGGTGATCAACCAGGTCCAGCAGAACATCGGCATTTTCATGAGGGTCATGCCGGGAGCGCGCATGTTCAAGATGGTGACGATGATGTTGATCGAGCCCATGATCGACGAGGCACCCAGGATGTGCAGGGCAAAAATGCCGGCGTCCATGGAGGGGCCCATCTGCAGGGTCAGGGGTGCGTACAGGGTCCAGCCGGCAGCGGGTGCGCCGCCAGGCATGAAGAACGACAGCATCAGCATCAGGCCGGCCGGGATCATCAGCCAGAAACTGAAGTTGTTCATCCGGGCAAAAGCCATGTCGGACGCGCCGATTTGCAACGGGATCATCCAGTTAGCGAAGCCGACGAAGGCCGGCATGATGGCGCCGAACACCATGATCAGGCCGTGCATGGTGGTGAGCTGGTTGAACAGCTCGGGGTTGATCAGCTGCAGGCCCGGCTGATAAAGCTCAGCCCGGATACCCATGGCCAGAATGCCACCCACCATCAGCATGGTGAAGGCGAACAGCAGGTAAAGGGTACCGATGTCCTTGTGGTTGGTCGCATAGACCCAACGACGCCAGCCCGTGGGGGCATGGTGATCGTGATCGTGGTCATGGGCATGATGGTCTAGTACTGCACTCATCTGACTTCCTTTGAAAACTTGAACTGTTCGCATGCCGGACATGCCGGCAAAACTTAAAGAGTGATTACCTGATTACTTGCGGGCAGCCACAAACTCGGCGGGCTGCACCACCTGGCCGGTCTTGTTGGACCAGTTGTTCTTGGTGTAGGTGACCACGGCAGCCAGATCGGTGTCACTGAGCTGCTTCCAGGCAGGCATCGCACCGTTGTTGACGCCGTTCAGCATGACTGTGATCTGCTTGAGGTGATCCTTGTCCAGCACGATGGCCGAGCCGTCGAGTGGCTTGATTGGACCGGCGCCCTTGCCGTTGGCCTGGTGGCAGGCGGCGCAATTGGCTGCGTAGACTTTTTCGCCGCGAGCAACCAGATCGGTCTGGGTCCAGACCTTGCTCGGATCATCGGCCTTGGCAGCAGCTTCCTTGAGCTTGGCGCTCGTCCACTGGCTGTACTGCTCGGCTGTCACCACTTTCACGTGGATCGGCATGTAAGCGTGCTCCTTGCCGCAGAGTTCCTGGCATTGGCCGTAGAAGTCACCGGTTTTCTCGGCACGGAACCAGGTGTCGCGAACAAAACCGGGAATCGCGTCTTGCTTGATGCCGAAAGCCGGCACAGCAAAAGCATGAATCACGTCGTTGGCAGTGGTGATGATGCGGACTTTCTGATTGACCGGAACCACCAGCGGGTTGTCCACCTTGAGCAGGTAGTTGTCGATTTCCTGGCCCTTCTTGGGGCCGCCGTCGTTGGACATCTGGCGATGGCTGGCGTCGAGGGTGGAGACAAAACCGATGCCTTCGCCTTCACCCTTGATGTATTCGTAGCCCCATTTCCACTGCATGCCCGTGGCCTTGATGGTCAGGTCAGCATTGGTGGTGTCTTTGGAGGCCACCAGCACCTTGGTGGCCGGCAGGGCCATGCCGATGACGATCAGGAAAGGGATCACTGTCCAGGCGATTTCCACAGCTGTCGACTCATGGAAGTTGGCAGCCTTGTGGCCGACCGACTTGCGGTGCTTCCAGATGGAATAGAACATGACGCCGAAAACGGCGACAAAGATCACCACGCAGATGATCATCATGAACCAGTGCAGCCAGATCTGTTCTGCAGCGATGCGGGTGATCGGCTCAGGCAGGTTGAGCTGGTTGACGCCCGGGCCGCCCGGCAAGTCCTTCACGGCAGCCAGCGCCGAGGTGCTGACAGAGGCCGAGGAGACCAGCACAGCTGCTGCAGCATAAGCCTTGCAATACAGGGCCAAGGGGGCCTTCTTGGCCGACTCCAAAATCGCTCCTGCTTGTGTCATGCCAGGCCTTGTGGTGTTGCTTGCGTTCATCGTCATCACTTTTATGGAATCAATTACGGACTATTTAAGCTGCGGATTATAAAGATAGCTCAGCCCACCGATTTTGGAGGCTGATCTTGACGCAGGGCTTTCAAGCCCTGCGATCAGGTGCCGCGCAGGGCAAAACGAATCTCACGTGCCAGTGCCGGGCGCAATTCGGGGCGCAAATGACGCCCTACGCTCACAGAACGCCCCTGGCAGGACACCTCGATCAGCGAACCGTCACCGGCACGGGGCTCGACACGGACCCATTCACGCGCGAATTCCGCCCGCTCCGTGCGTCCGGCTGTTTCCAGCTCGACAACCAGCTGCCGGCCTTGCAAGGTTATTTTTTCGCCGTCGCGCGCGTGACGGGCGTAGACCAGAAAAGCCGCACCCACCGCCATGAGCTCCAGCCAGGCAAAGGGCAAGATCAAATGGGCACCCTGCAGCCAAAAGGCTGTGGCAATGACCATCGAGACCACGCTCAGTGAGATGTAAAGCTTTAAAAGCTGGCCGGGGGTCACCGAGCAATTGCGCCGGAGTTGCCACTGAACCCCGGGCGGGCCAGATTCGGCCGGCGTGTGCGGGGTGCCAAAGCGAAAGGAGAAATCGGGTTTCGACACAGCAAATAACTCGCGAAATAGCGCTTTCAGTTAAAGCGTTTAAGGCGTGGGAACATGCCCAAAGACTGCCGGTGATTGTAGACATAACCAGCCTCCCGGCGAGATGGCCTGACTGGAGTCAGGGCCTCCCGCGCGGGTCCTGCAACATGCTGCGCATGTCCTGCACCGACACCGCGCTGAGCGCTGACACCTTGACCTTGGGCCGGGCCTTGAAAGCGTGGCCGTAAATCAACTCGAAAGTCAGTTGCAGCCGCCCGTCCGACGCGCGCGGCAGGCGCTCGCTCAGCAACTGCTGCAGACTGGCTTGCCACTGCCGCCCGCGCAAGGCGCCAAAGCGGCCCGGGTGAAAATTGCGGCCCAGCTCGCGCAGCTCTTGCAACAGTCGCGCCGGCGTCTCGTAGGTCAGCGTGATGCGTTCCATGTCCATCACCGGCTCGGCAAAACCGGTTTGCACCAGCATGTCGCCCCAGTCATGCATGTCGGTGAGCTGGTGACCAGCGGGCGGCCAGCCCAGCGCCTCGTAAATCTCGCGCACTTCCCGCGCCGTGTCGGGGCCCAGACAAGAGAACATCACAAAACCATCGACCGCCAGCAAGCGATGCCACTGCGCCAGCAAGGCCTGCGGATCGGCTGATTCGTGCAAAGCCATGTTGGCCCAGAGCATGTTCAGGCTGCCGGCGTCGGGCGCATCAAATCGCAGGGCCGGGCTGCCGCCGGGCAGCAACTGGCGCAATGTGGTCCACCACGGGGCTGCCAGCGACTGGCGGGCTTGCCGGGCCTGGGCAGGCTGGCTTTCAACAGCAAAACACTGCGCACGGGCATAGCGACCGGCCAGCTCAGCGTGCGCCTGCAGGCCGCCGCGCACCGCACCCCAATGCGCCCAGACGGCGGGCTCGAGCTTGATCCACTGCAAGCGATCCAGCATGCGGCGCGCCACTTCCTCATGCAGCCAGGGCGTGCCGGCAGGGGCCGTGCGCTGCCAGCGCGCAACGGCGTGCGGGTCGAGCGTGGGCGGTCGTTGGTTCGTGGTCATGAGGGAAGTCTTGGTGAAAGAAGCGCCAGCCACAGGCCGGAGCGCCGAGTATATTGACCGGATGCTTTTTCGCGCCCTGCCCGACCTGCCCGCACTGCTCATGGCCCGCCTGCCCAGCCGTTGTGCCGTCTGTCACAGCTGGCCGGGCGCGCCGGTGTGCAGTGACTGCATGGCGCGCTTTGCCCGGCCACGTGCCCGTTGCAGCCGCTGCGCGCTGGCCCTGGCCGCAGAGCCTGGCACCAGCGGGCTGCTGTGCAACCGCTGCCAGCGCGAACCCTTCGCGCTCGAGGCCTGCTTTGCCGCCCTGCCCTACGCCTACCCTTGGTCAGGGTTGGTGGCGCGCTACAAGTTCAACAGCCAGACCGGCTGGACCCCTTTCATGGCCGACTTGCTGCTGGCGCAGCCCGGGGTGCGCGAGTGCCTGGGCCAGCTGACGCCCGAAGACTGGTTGCTGCCCATGCCGCTGTCCGACCAGCGGCTGGGCTGGCGCGGCTACAACCAAGCCTGGGAACTGACGCACGCCCTGCAACAACAAAGCAACTGCCGAGCCGGCAGCGATGCCGCGCTGCTGCTGCGCACGCGCCACACCCGCCCGCAAAGCGAGCTCAAGCGCAGTGAGCGACACGACAACGTGCGGGGGGCTTTTGCGGTGGAGCCACTGCGCGCCGCGCAAGTTGTCGGCAGGCGCGTGGTGCTGGTCGATGACGTGATGACCAGCGGCGCTTCGCTACTGGCCGCCGCTGCGGCCCTGCGGCAGGCCGGGGCGGGCGCGGTCAGCGCCATCGTGCTGGCGCGCACCGCGCCGACATAATGCCGGCATGTTTCATATTGTTCTGGTTGCCCCCGAGATTCCGCCCAACACGGGCAACGTGATCCGCCTGGCCGCCAACACCGGCTGCACCCTGCACCTGGTCGAACCGCTGGGCTTTTCGATGGACGACAAGCACATGCGCCGCGCCGGGCTGGACTACCACGAGTACACCCGCGTGCTGCGCCACGCCAGCTGGGAGGCGCTGCTGGCCAGCGCTGCGCCGCGGCCGGAGCGCATGTTTGCAATGACCACGCGCGGCTCAGGCAGCGTTTACGAGGCCCGCTTTGCGCCGGGTGACTGGTTGGTGTTCGGCTCTGAAACGCAGGGCCTGCCTGAAGCCCTGCGTGAGGGCTTTGCCCCGGTGCAGCGCCTGCGTCTGCCCATGCTGGCGGGCCAACGCAGCCTGAACCTGTCCAACGCCGTGGCGGTCACGGTGTTTGAGGCCTGGCGGCAAAACGGTTTTGCGCCGCTGTAGTCAGCGCTAGGCGTACAGCCGCACCACCGACTCGGCCACGCACACCGGCTTGTCAGCGCCCTCGCGCTCGACGGTGATCTCCCAGGTAATTTGCAGGCCGTCTTTGTCTATCGGGTGGCACGCCAAGAGCTTCATGCAACCCCGCAGGCGGCTGCCCACCGGCACCGGCGCGGTGAAGCGAACCTTGTTGAGCCCGTAGTTCAGCCCCATGCGCAGCTGCACCACTTCAATGGCCGACTCCAGGAAGGCAGGCAAAAGGGACAAGGTCAGAAACCCATGCGCCACCGTGCTGCCAAAAGGCCCGCTGCGCGCCCGCTCCGGGTCCACATGAATCCATTGGTGGTCGCCAGTGGCCTCGGCAAACAAGTCGATCTGCTGCTGCGTCACGCTGACCCAGTCGCTGACTGCCACATCCTGGCCGACGCAGGCAGCCAACTCATTCAGATTCTGGAAAGTACGCATCACTTGCTTTGCCTCACCGAAAAGCGTCCCACACCAGTTTTGAACCCGTCAAAAACATGCCGACGGCGATCAACCGGTAAAAGTGTTTGGGGCTGATGCGCCTGCCCATGCGCAAGCCCACCCAGACCCCCAGCGGCACCGCCGGCAGCAGTGCCAGCGAGGTCGCCATGTTGCGCGCGTCCAGCAGGCCCAGCCAGGCGTAAGGAATCCACTTGGACAAATTAATGGCAAAGAAAAAGAAAGCCATGGTGGCGGCGAACTGCACCGGGCTCAGGCGCATGGGAATCACATAAGCACTCACCGGCGGGCCGCCCGCATGGGCCACAAAGCTGATGAAGCCCGAAGTGACCGTGAGAATGGCGCCCAGCCAGCGCGGCGGCGGCGGGCTGTCAGGCTTGGGTGGAAACAGCAGGCGTTGCGCCAGAAACAACAGCGTGAAGGCGCCCACCAGCCCGGCCACCAAGTGCGCGTCCATCACCTTGAAGAGCAGCGCGCCGATCACAGTGCCAATCAGGCCGCAGGGAATCAGGAAACCCAAAAATTCGCGGTCGAAGTTTTTACGGAAAACCGCCAATCCCAGCAAGTCAATCAGCAGCAGCACCGGTATCAGGATGGCCGCTGCCTGAGGCACCGGAATCGCCAGCGCCATCAGCGGCACCGCCAGCGAACCAAAGCCGGTGCCAAAACCGCTCTTGCTGATGCCCATCAAAAGCACGGCCGGAATCGCCACGGCATAAAAAAACGGGTCGGTGATGAGAGGAAAGTACACGCCCGATTATCAACGCCTGTGCGTGTGCGGCCGCGCCGCGTCAGACCCGCTCAAGAATCAGCGCAATGCCCTGGCCCACGCCAATGCACATGGTGCACAGCGCATAACGCCCGCCGGTGGCATGCAGGCGGTTGACGGCCGTGGTGGCCAGACGCGCACCCGAAGCACCCAGCGGATGGCCCAGTGCGATCGCGCCGCCCCAGGCATTGACGCGGATGTCGTCGTCTTGCAAACCCAGCTGGCGCAGCACCGCCAGGCCTTGCGCGGCAAAGGCTTCATTGAGCTCAATCACATCAAGTTGCGCCAGCGTCAGGCCGGTCAGCGACAGCACTTTTTGTGTTGC
>JBIKHR010000057.1:0-12087 GCA_044362035.1 Polaromonas sp.
GGGCGGTGCGCTGGGCGCCGAGGTGCTGGGGCTGGACCCCACCTTCCCGCTCAAGTTCATGGTGTATTTTTTGATTGTGGTGGCCGTGGGCGGCACCTCGTCCATCACCGGGCCTTTGCTGGCCGCGCTGTTGCTGGGCATTGCCGATGTGGCGGGCAAATACTACATACCCAAGCTGGGCGCTTTCATCGTGTACAGCCTGATGATCGCCATCCTGATCTGGCGCCCGCAAGGCCTGTTTGTGCGCAAGGCGGGCAAGTGACATGAAACCCTTGAACGCCCAAGCCTCACTGTTGCAGCAAAGCCGCTTCAAGCCCTGGGAGGCGCTGTTCTGGCTGCTCGCTTTTGCGGCGCCGGTGCTCACGCCCAGCCACGCGCTCATCATCAATGAGATTGCCATCGTGGCACTGTTCGCTGTTTCTCTGGACATCATCCTGGGCTACACCGGCATCGTCTCGCTGGGTCACGCGGCCTTCTTCGGCCTCGGCGGCTATGCGGCAGCGCTGTTTGCCAAACATGTCATGCCCGACCCGCTGGTCGGCCTGGCCGTGGGCATCGCGGCGGCCACGCTGCTGGGTCTGCTGGCCTCGCTGACGATCTTGCGCGGCAGCGACCTGACGCGCTTGATGGTCACGCTGGGCCTGGGCTTGATTCTCATGGAGCTGGCCAACAAGCTCGACTGGCTCACCGGCGGCGCCGATGGTTTGCAGGGCGTGGTGATGGGGCCTGTTTTGGGACGCTTTGAGTTTGATTTGTCGGGGCAGACCGCGGCCTACTATTCCCTGAGCGTGTTGCTGGTTTTCTTTGTGCTGCTGCGGCGCGTGACGCAGTCCCCGCTGGGTGCCACGCTGATGGCCATCCGCGACAACCGTCTGCGCGCCATGGCCATCGGCATCCCGGTCAATGCGCGGCTGACGCTGGCCTACACGCTGGCCGCGGCGGTGGCCGGTGCAGCCGGCGCGCTGATGACACAGACCACTGGCTTTGCCTCGCTGGACCTGTTTGAGTTTCACCGTTCGGCCGACGTCCTGCTGATTTTGGTGATTGGCGGCACCGGCTGGCTGTATGGCGGCGTGGCAGGTGCCATTGTTTTCAAGCTGATGCAGGATTTTCTGGCCTCCATCACGCCGCAGTACTGGATGTTCTGGATCGGCCTCTTTCTGGTGGTGCTGGTGCTGGTCGGCCGTGACCGTCTGATCCGTCCCTGGACTTGGCTGGGCGCAGGCCGCAAGGGGCAACCATGAATGCAGCCCTGTTACACAACGCCGCCACGGCCGCCAACACCGGTGAAACCGTGTTGTCAGCCCAGGGTCTGGAGATGCGCTTTGGCGGCATTGTGGCCACCAACTGCGTCAACCTGGACCTGAAGAAAGGCGCACGCCACGCACTGATCGGGCCCAATGGCGCCGGCAAGACCACCTTCATCAACCTGCTCACCGGCGTGTTGCAGCCGACTGCCGGCCGCATCGTGCTGGAGGGCGAGGACATCAGCACGCTGGCGCCTAACGAGCGTGTTGGCCGCGGCATGGTGCGCACCTTTCAAATCAACCAGCTGTTTGACTCCATGACGCCCTTGCAGACGCTGGCGCTGGTGGTTTCGCAGCGTTCGGGTCTGGGGCGCCGCTGGTGGCCTTCGCTCGGGCAGAGCCCGCAGGTGGCGCAGCGCTGTGAAGAGCTGCTCACCAAATTCCACCTGGCCGAGGTGATGAACCAGCGCACGCGCGAGCTGGCTTACGGCAAACGCCGGCTGCTGGAGATTGCCATTGCGCTGGCCTGCGAGCCGCGCGTCTTGCTGCTGGACGAGCCGGTGGCCGGCGTGCCGGCCGGCGAGCGCGAAGAGCTGCTGCAAACTGTGGCCGCCTTGCCGGCCGATGTATCGGTGCTGCTGATTGAGCACGACATGGACCTGGTCTTCAGTTTTGCAACGCGCATGACGGTGCTGGTCAATGGCGCTGTGCTGACCGAAGGCACGCCGCAAGAGATCGCGGCCGATCCTCGGGTCAAAGCCGTTTACCTGGGCCACGGTGAAGGAGCCGGCGTATGAGCGAGTTGTTGCGCGTAGAAAATTTGAGCGCCGGCTATGGCGAGGCGGTGGTGCTCAGCGGCGTTTCGTTGAACCTGGACGAAGGCCAGACGCTGGCCCTGCTGGGGCGCAACGGTACCGGCAAGACCACGCTGATCAACACCCTGGCCGGTGCCACGCGCCAGCACGGCGGCAGCATTCTGCTGGCCGGTTGTGCCCTGCACACGCTGGCCCCGCACGAGCGCGCGGCCGCCGGCATCGGCTGGGTGCCGCAAGAGCGCAATATCTTCAAGTCGCTGACGGTGCATGAAAACCTGACCGCCGTGGCGCGTCCCGGCAAGTGGACGCCGGACGGCGTTTACGCCATGTTCGGGCGGCTGGCCGAGCGCAAAGGCAACCTGGGCACGCAGTTGTCGGGCGGCGAGCAGCAGATGCTGGCGGTGGGCCGCGCGCTGGTGCTCAACCCGCGCCTCTTGCTGCTCGACGAGCCACTCGAAGGCCTGGCGCCCATCATTGTGGAAGAGCTGCTGCGGGCGATTCGCCGCATCACGCGCGAAGAGGGCCTGGCGGCCATCATCGTCGAGCAGCATCCGCAGGCCGTGTTGGCCATCTCCGACCTAGCCGTGGTGCTGGACCGCGGCAGCGTGGCGCATGCCGGCACGGCGCAAGCGCTGCAGCAAAACCCCGCCTTGCTGGAACAAATGCTGGGCGTGTCTCGCTGAGCCGCACTGCTCGCCGGGTTGCGCCGGGGTGCTTCGCTTTAAAAGCGGATACCCAGGTTGACAAATAAAAATGTATTTTTCTTGGGTATCAGGCTGAAATTGAGGGTGAAGGTCTCATTGACCTTGGCTTTGAACGTGGGCATCGGCCCGATGCTGATGCCCGAGGGCGACGATTCGGTTTTGTAGCCACTGACGCCGCCCAGCCTGAACCCAGCCTGCAGCACCGGCCCCAGCGGGTAATAGATGCCGTACGCCGCATACACGGAGTGAATGAAGTGGGAGTTGCTGTAAAAGCCGGCTTCAATTTCATCGGACCACTTACCCACACCAGTGAGCTGGCAGGTCAGGCCCAGACCCGAATTGAGCTCGTTCCAGCCGTTGGCCCTGGAGCGTTTGGTTTCGTAAAAGTGTTTTGAGATGCCATTGATGTTGACCTCTTTTTTGAGGCACCAATCCGCTGACTGGCTGGCCCCTGAAAAGCTTGTCAGCAAGGCAGCCAGCGCCAGCAGGCAGCGTTTTCGCCAGGGCAGTAATTGGGGCGCGGCAAGATCGGTCCGGGTCGGTCTATCGGGTTGTCGGTGGCTGCTCAAGGTGTCCTCCATGAGCAGCCAATTACAGTGCTTTACCGATGCAAGAACCGGATTGAAGCAGGTGCTTTCACTTTCTTACGGACAGCCACACCAAGGCTCAGCCAGTACCAAAACTTTAGCGTTATGGGGTGCTCAACAGCCGGGCCAGCAGCGCTGCCACGTGCACTGCCTCGCGTTGCGCGCCATCCCTGATCTGGTGGCGGCAGCTGGTGCCGTCGGCCACCACAATGGCGTCGGGTTGTTGGCGTACGGCGGGCAGCAGACTGAGTTCAGCCATCTGCATGGACACCTCGTAGTGGCTGGCCTCGTAGCCAAAGCTGCCGGCCATGCCGCAGCAACTCGATTCGATCAGCGCCGGCCGGGCGCCGGGGATCAGCTTAAGAACGTCCATCACCGGGCTCACCGCGCCAAAGGCTTTCTGGTGGCAATGGCCGTGCAGCAGAATGGGCTGGCCAGCGGGCTGCAGCTGGGACTTGAGTTTTTCAAGCTGGCCGGCGGCGGCTTCACGCGCCAGAAACTCTTCAAACAGCAAGGCCTGCCGGCTGATGCTTTGCGCCGCATCCCCCAGACCCATCACCAGCATTTCATCGCGCAGGGTGAGCAGGCAAGAGGGCTCCAGCCCGACGATGGCAATGCCTTTTTCGGCGAAAGGCAAGAGTGCCTCGACGACTTCGCGCGCTTTTGCTTTGGCTTCATCCAGCATGCCGCTGGCCAGGTAGGTGCGGCCGCAGCACAGGTGCTTGCCGTCCGGCAGGGCTTTGGTGGCCACATGCACGGTGTAGCCCGCCGCCTGCAGCACATGCAGCGCGGCGCGGGCGTTGGCTGATTCAAAGTGGCCGTTGAAGGTGTCGACAAACAGCACCACCGGTTTGGCCGCGAGCAGCACTTGCTGTGCGCTGGCGCCGGCGTGCGCGGTGTTGAAAAAATGGTTCGATTGCCACTGCGGCAGTGAGCGCTTGGCCGACAGGCCCAGCAGCTTTTCACTCAGGGCGGCCAGGCCAGGCAACTTGTTTCGCAGATTGAGCAGGGGCGCCAGCCGGCTGGCGAGGTGCGCATAGTCGGGCAGGCGGGCGATGAGCTTGTCTTTGAGCGTGTGACCGTGGCGGGCTTTGTAGTGATGCAAAAACTCAATCTTCATTTTGGCCATGTCCACGCCGGTGGGGCAGTCGCGCTTGCAACCCTTGCAGCCCACGCAGAGTTCGAGTGCGTCGTGCACAGCCTGGCTGGCCAGGGCGTCGCCGGCCTGCAGCCCCTTGATCTGTCCGGACAGGGCCAGACGCAGGGTGTTGGCGCGTCCGCGCGTGACGTGTTGCTCGTCGCGTGTCACGCGGTAGCTCGGGCACATGGTGCCGGTGTCGAACTTGCGGCAGTGTCCGTTGTTGTTGCACATCTCGACCGCCTTCGCCAGGCCTTGCGCCGGGTCACCGCCGGTGCCGGGTGCGCTGGTCTGCTCGGTCACCGGGTCGTTTTGCACGTCCCAGGCACGCCAGTCCAGCGCGGTCTGGATCGGGATCACCTTGTAGCCGGGCGCATAGCGCATGAGGCTGGTGTCGTCCATTTTGGGCGGCTCGATCATGCGTTGTGGGCACAGCAGACCCAGCGGGTCCATGCGGGCCTTGATGCCGGCAAAGGCCTGGGTGATCTGCGGGCCGAACTGCCAGGAAATCCACTCGCCGCGGCACAGACCATCGCCGTGTTCGCCGCTGTAAGCGCCCTTGAACTTGCGCACCAGCGCCGAGGCTTCCTCGGAAATGGCGCGCATTTTGGGCGCGCCGCCCCGGCGCATGTCCAGGATAGGTCGCACATGCAGCGTGCCGACCGACGCGTGGGCATACCAGGTGCCTTTGCTGCCGTGTTTTTTAAACACCTCGGTCAGCGCGTCGGTGTATTCGGCCAGGTGTTCGAGCGGTACGGCGCAGTCTTCGATGAAGCTCACCGGTTTGCCGTCGCCCTTGAGGCTCATCATGATATTGAGGCCCGCCTTGCGAACTTCCCACAGGTTTTTTTGCTGTGCGTCCTCGATCATTTCAACCACCGAGCCGGGCAGACCCAGATCGCCCATCAGCTCGACCAGCTGCTTCATTTGGGGCAGCAGGTCGGCCTTGGAGGCACCCGAAAACTCGACCAGCAAAATCGCATCTGGCGAGCCGAGCAGGGCGGTGCGCACCGTGGGCGCAAAGGCCGGGTTTTGCAGCGACAGCTCGATCATGGTGCGGTCCACCAGCTCTACCGCAGACAGGCCGCCTGAGAGTTTGACGATGTGCTGGGCTGCGTCCATCGCAGCATAGAACGTCGGGAAGTTGACCACGCCCAGCACCTTGGCGCGCGGCAATTCGCTCAGTTGCAGCGTGAGGTTTTTGGTCAGCGCCAGCGTGCCTTCGCTGCCTACCAGCAGGTGCGCCAGGTTGACCGAGCCATCGGCCGTGTAAGGGCGCTCGCTCTGGTTGCAAAAAATGTCGAGGTTGTAGCCACCGACGCGGCGCATCACCTTGGGCCAGCGTGCCGCGATGTCGGGGCTGAGTTCGTTGGCCAGTGCGCGCACGTACTCACCGAGGGCGCGGGCCGGCCCGCTGCTGCCGGCGAAATCGCCCAGCGTGAGCAGCGTGCCGTCCGATGTCCAGGCCTGCGCGCCCAGCACGTTGTGCACCATGTTGCCGTAGGCAATCGAGCGGCTGCCGCAGGAGTTGTTGCCGGCCATGCCGCCCAGCGTAGCCTGCGCGCTGGTCGAGACATCCACCGGAAACCACAGCCCGTGTTGTTTGAGCTCGGCGTTCAGGTGGTCCAGCACGATGCCGGGCTCGACCACGGCCACGCGCTCAGCCGGGTTGACAGCCTGCACCTGGCGAACGTATTTGGAATGGTCCATCACCAGACCGGCGCCCACGGTCTGGCCGCACTGGCTGGTGCCACCACCGCGTGCCACGATGGGCACACCCAAGTCGCGACAGATGTCCAGCGCCAGGGCCACGTCGGCACTGCTGCGCGGCACAAATACACCGACCGGCATGGCCTGGTAAATAGAGGCGTCGGTGGCGTAGCGTCCGCGGTCGGCCGCTGAAAAAAGCACTTCACCCTGCGTCTGGCTGGCCAGGTTCGCGGCCAGCCGGCCGGCCACTTCATTGCCGGCGCGGGCCACCTTGTCATAGACCTGTGCCTGGCGCGCCACGTCGGCGGGCAGCGGGGCGTTCATGCCTGCACCCCTTTGTCTGCCGGTGGTTTGCTTTGGCGTACGGCCAATTGCGCCATCACCACATCCTGCTTGTTGAACAGGTGCCTCACCAGCAAAGCGCGCAGGGCCACCGGGTCGCGCTGGCTCAGGGCGGTGATCATGTCTTCGTGCTCTTGCACGGCGGCTTGCCACTTGGATTCGTCCTGGTTGGACTTGAAGCGCAGCGCCAGCAGGCGGGCGTTGACCTGCCGGTAGGTGGCGCTGAGCACCGGGTTTCTGGCGGCGGTGTTGATGGCCGCGTGAATGGCCGAATTGAGCCGGTAATAGGCGGGCAGGTCGCGCCGCGTGAAGGCGGCCAGCATTTCATAGTGCAGGGCCTTGATTTCGGCCAGTTCGGCGTCGGTGATGCGTTCGGCCGCCAGCTCGCCCGACTGGGCCTCGAGGCCGGCCATCACTTCAAAGGTGTGGCGCACATCGGCTTCGCTCAGTTCAAGCGCAATCGCGCCGCGGTTGGGCAGCAGCTCGACCAGGCCCTCGGCCGCCAGCCGTTTGATGGCTTCGCGCAGCGGCGTGCGCGAAACCTTGAGAACTTCGCTGAGTTCGCGCTCGTTGAGTTTGGCACCGGGGGCGATGCGGCTTTCAACCAGCATTTCGCGCAGGCGTTGGGTCACCTGCTCGTGCAGGGCGGCGGGCGGGGCAGGGCGGAGGGGGATGATGTCAGCACTCATGCTTAAATTTTGTATGCAAAATAGGGGGGTGTCAAACACGCTGAATTACAAGAATGAAAATCGGTTGCGCCGCTTGACAATTTAGTTTTGTATGCAAAAAATGGGGCTCATCCACGGAGCCTTACCCATGCAGACGCTTGACTTTCACCCCACCGGCCGCCATTTTTTGCAGATTCCCGGACCTTCGCCGGTGCCGGAGCGCGTGCTCAAGGCCATGAGCTCCCCCACCATTGACCACCGTGGCCCCGAGTTCGGTGCGCTCGGGCTCAAGGTGCTGACAGACATCCGGAAGGTTTTCAAAACCCGCCAGCCAGTGATCATTTACCCGGCCTCGGGCACGGGCGCCTGGGAGGCCGCGCTGGTCAATACGCTGAACGCTGGCGACCATGTGCTGATGTACGAAACCGGTCACTTTGCCGCGCTCTGGACCAAGCTGGCGCAGCGCCTGGGCCTGCAGACCGAAGTGATGGGCCTGCCCGGCCCCGACGCCTGGCGCCATGGCGTGCGCGTCGACCTCATTGAAGCTCGGCTCAAGGCCGACACGGCGCACAGCATCAAGGCGGTGTGCGTAGTGCACAACGAAACCTCCACCGGCGTGACCAGCGACATCGCGGCCGTTCGCCGCGCCATGGACGCCGCCGGCCACCCCGCGCTGCTGCTGGTGGACACCATCTCCGGCTTGGGTTCAGCCGACTACCGGCATGACGAATGGGGTGTTGACGTCAGCATGGGCGGCTCGCAAAAAGGCATGATGTTGCCGCCCGGCATCAGCTTCAACGCCTTGTCGGCCAAGGCCATTGCCGCCAGCCAAAAAGCCACCATGCCGCGTTCGTTCTGGGCCTGGGACGAGATCATCGAAATGAACAAGACCGGTTACTGGCCGACCACGCCCAACACCAATTTGCTCTACGCCCTCAGCGAAGCCTGCGACATGTTGCTCGAACACGGGCTGGACACCGTGTTTGCCCGCCACCAGCGCTGGGCCGAAGGCGTGCGCCAGGGCGTGCGCGCCTGGGGCTTGCAGATCCAGTGCGCTGATGCGGCGCTGTACTCGCCCATCCTGACTGGCGTGGTGATGCCCGAGGGTGTGGACGCCGACGCGGTGCGCAAAGTCATCCATGAGCGTTTTGACTGCTCGCTGGGCTCCGGCCTGGGCAAGATTCGGGGCCGCATGTTCCGCATCGGGCATCTCGGCGACACCAACGACCTGACACTGCTGGCGGCCTTGTCTGCCTGCGAAATGGGCCTGAAGCTTTCGGGCGTGAAACTCGCCGGCTCGGGTGTGCTGGCGGCCATGGACTATTTTTCAAGCCATGCCACCGTGCTGCCGCAGCGCCTGGCTGCCTGAAACGGCTCGACTTATAGTGGTGCCTGCTTCCCCCCTCTTTACCTCCGGATCTGTCTTGACCCTCCAGCCCAACTCCCCCGCCGCCTCATTGAGTGCCAACGCCAACGATGCACCTGCCCGTTTTGGCAGCGGCCAGTCTGTTCGCCGCCTTGAAGACGACGCCTTGCTCGTCGGCGCCGGGCAGTTCACCTGCGATGTGAACGCGGGCGGCCAGGCCAGTCTGTTCTTTTTGCGCTCGCCTTACCCGCACGCGCGCATCGTCTCGATTGACAGCACGCAAGCCCGTGCCATGCCGGGCGTCTTGCAAATTGTCACGGGCGCCGATCTGGTGGCCGCCGGCGTCAAGCCGATCCCGGGCTCCACTTTCAAACGCATTGACCGCCTGCCCTGTGCCGCGCCAGACCGGCGTGCGCTGGCGCATGAGCGCGTGCGCTTTGTGGGTGAAGCCGTGGTCGCCGTGGTCGCGCTCACCTTGCAGCAGGCGCGTGACGCGGCCGAGGCTGTGATGATTGATTACGACGAACTCCCCATGGTGGTCAACCTGAGCGATGCACTGGCCCCGAATGCGCCGCGCCTGAGCGATGCCGCACCCGACAACCTGGCCGGCGAGACCCGTTACGGCAATGCGCAAGCCACGGCAGACGCTTTTGCTGTGGCCGCGCATGTGGTCGCGCTTGAAGTGGTCAACCAGCGGGTGTCCCCCCTGAGCCTGGAGCCGCGCACCGTGCTGGCCGTGCCTGACGCCGCCAGCGGCCGCCTGACCCTCCGCATGAGCACGCAAATGCCCTCGGGCGTGCGCAATTCAGTGTGTGACGCACTGGGCCTGGCCAAGGCCGATGTGCGCGTGATCGTGGGTGATGTGGGTGGCGGCTTCGGCATGAAAACCGGTGTCTATCCGGAAGACATCGCATTGGCTTTTTGCGCCCGCGCTTTGCAGCGCCCGCTCAAGTGGGTGGCTGAGCGCAGCGAAGAATTCATTTCGGCGTCTCACGGCCGCGACATCGAAACCCGCGCCGAGATGGCGCTGGACGCCAGCGGCAAGATTCTGGCGCTGCGCCTGGCCACCCTGGCCAATGTGGGCGCCTACGCCACCGGTGCCGGCGTCACCATCCAGGTCATGATCGGCCCCTGGGTGCAGACCAGCGTGTACGACATCCAGACCATCGACTTTCATTTCAAGGCGGTGCTGACCAACACCACGCCCCTGGGTGCTTACCGCGGTGCCGGCCGGCCTGAAGCCATCTTCAACATGGAGCGCCTGATGGACGAGGCGGCACGGCAGACCGGCATCGACCGGCTGGCGCTGCGCCGTCGTAACTTCATCACCCCCGCGCAGATGCCCTACACCAACCCGATGGCGCAGACCTACGACAGCGGCCACTTTGAAGTCATCATGGACCAGGCGCTGGTGCTGGCCGACTGGCAAGGCTTTGATGCACGCGCCGCGAAATCTAAGCAGCGCGGCAAATTACGTGGTTTGGGCATTGCGACTTTTCTTGAATGGACGGGCGGCAATGCGCTGGAAGAAACCGTCACGGTGGCGGTGCAGGCCGACGGCATGATCGAGGTGTTTTCAGCGGTCAACGGCATGGGGCAGGGCATTTTGACTTCGCTGGCGCAACTGGTGGTCGATGCCTTCGGCGTGCCGATGTCGCAAGTGCGCGTGGTGCTGGGCGACACCGACCGGGGCGATGGCTTTGGCAGCGCCGGCTCGCGCTCCATCTTCACCGGGGGCTCGGCCATGCGCGAGGGCGCTGAACGCACCATCGCCGAAGCCAAGCGCCTGGCCGCGCAGGAGTTTGAAGCCGCTGAACAGGACATCGAGTACCGCAACGGCCGCTTGCAAGTGGCCGGCACCGATATGGCCACCGACATTTTTGCGCTGGCTTCCAGGCAGCCTGACCAGCGCATCTTTATGCAGTCCACCACTGCCGTCAGCGGGCCCAGCTGGCCGAATGCTTGCCATATCAGCGAGGTCGAGATCGACCCGCTGACCGGTCATGTCCAGGTCGTGGCTTATGCATCGGTCAATGACATCGGCCGCGTCGTCAACCCGATGATCGTGCGTGGGCAACTCGACGGCGGCGCGGTTCAGGGCATTGGCCAGGCACTGTGCGAACACATGGTGTATGACCGCGAAACCGGCCAGCCCGTGACCGGCAGCCTGATGGACTACGCCGCCCCGCGCGCCGACGACAGTCCCGACTTCAAGACCGAACTTGACACCTCCGTGCCCTGCCTGAACAACCCGCTGGGCGTCAAAGGCGTGGGTGAACTCGGCACCATTGGCGCCACCCCCAGCGTGGTCAACGCCGTGGCCGATGCCCTGAGCCGCGCCGGTATGGCGGCCAAAGCACCGCTGCTGCAAATGCCGCTGTCACCCGCACGCGTCTGGACGCTGATGCACGACTGACCTTGGCCTGCCGTCATTGCCGCGCAGGCGGGATTCCGTCCGCGTATTGCTCTACAGACGAATATCGGACAATCCGTAGCTTGAACGTCGAAAGTCGATTTTTCTGTGGGCAAAAAATAAACTGCCAAAGCTAAGCGTCAAAGGGAGACCAGCGCATGTCAGACACACCTTTTGTGTTGGCCGGGGTGATGGGGTGGCCGGTGGCACACACGCGCTCGCCTGCCATTCACAACCACTGGATCGCCCGGCACGGGCTCAAGGGCGCTTATGTCCAGTTGCCTGTGCATCCTGATCGTCTGGAGGCCGCCATCTGCGGCTTGTCGGCGCTGGGCTTTGCCGGGTGCAACGTCACGGTGCCGCACAAGGTGAGCGCCATGCACTTCATGGATGAACTGCACCCTACGGCGCGGCGGGTGGCGGCTATCAACACGATTGTGGTGCAGCCCGACGGCCGCCTGCTGGGCATGAACAATGACGGAGCGGGTTATATCCAGAGCCTGCGCGATGCTGACCCGTCCTGGCGCGGTGATGCCGGGCCTGCCTTGGTGCTGGGTGCCGGCGGCGCAGCGCGCGCCATCGTGGTGGCACTGCTGGATGAGGGCGTGCCGGAGGTGCGCATCACCAACCGCACGCTGGAGCGGGCACAGGTGCTGGCCGAGGCCTTTGGCGACCGGGTCAAGGTGGTGCCGTGGGCCGAGCGCAACGAGGCCATGGCCGGCGTCAGCCTGCTGGTCAACACCACCACTCAGGGCATGCACGGCCAGCCGCCGTTGGATGTTGCGATCGATGCGCTGCCGCTGGCGGCCATGGTCTCGGATGCCATCTACATACCTATGGAAACAGCACTGCTGACACAGGCCCGGTTGCGCGGTCACCGCACGGTCAATGGCTTGGGCATGTTGCTGAACCAGGCTCGCCCGGCGTTTGCGTCGTGGTTTGGGGTGTTGCCCGACATCACCCCCGAACTGCGCGCGGCGATCCAAGCTACTTTTTAAGGTCGGATGGACGTGGTGGCGGCTTACAGCAAGCCTTGCTGCTGCGGCCCAAAGTGCTGTTAATTGACGAGCCCTTCATCGACAACGCTTGGATTTATT
>JBIKHR010000300.1:0-3667 GCA_044362035.1 Polaromonas sp.
CACATGAAAGGCACCGCTCGCTTGAAGCGTGCGGCCGTGGCGGGCATGTGGCCCAGGCCGTCGGGGTCAAAGTAGCTGAGCAAGACTTGGGCGGGCAGATTGAAGTCGCGGCGCTTGCCCTGGTTCATGTCATTGAGCTTGATTTTCTCGTCAGCCCGGCCGCCTGCCACAGCCGTGCGGGCATCTTCCACGGCACTGCGGTCCATGCCGGCGTCATACATATGGCGGGGTACATGCCCGGGGGCCAAAGCAATGATGCCGTCTGCGTCACCCACTTCAGCCATGTAGGCCATGGTGGCATTGGCGCCGAAGCTGTGGCCGGCCAGCAAGACGCGCCGGTAGCCCTGCGCGCGAAAAGCTTGCACCTGCTGGCTGATCTCCTGCAAGGCTGCCGGATAGCCGGCGTCGTAGCCACGCTGGCCTGACCAGGGCATTTCAATCGACTTGGCGTCACAAGTCGGTGCCATGGCGCGGGCAAAGCCTTCGAGATAGCGCGGGCCGCCCCATTTGCCGTGCATGACGATCATGGCGCAGGCCTTGCCCTCGGCGGGCGCTTGCGCCAGGGCGGGCGACAAACTTCCCAAGAGAAGACCGGCCAGCAGGGCCAGAGGATAAATTTTCATGGGGGCGGTCTCCCTGTGTTGCGGGCTTTTATCATCGGGTGTTGGCGCGGCCTTACAGACCGCATCGTCGCATTACGGGCTTCGGCCCGCACTCAAGGAAAACCATGCCCACGTACCACATCGAAATGTTTGAAGGCCGTACCCCCGAGCAAAAGAAAAAGCTGGTGGCCGAAGTCACCCGCGTCACGGTAGAAGTGCTGGGCGGCTCGGCCGAGTCAGTGGACATCATCATTCACGAGATCCAGCGCGACAACTGGGCGACCGGCGGCAAGCTATGGTCTGAGCCGCGCAGCTGACTAGCTGGCGGGCGGTGTTGCCAGCGCAGCTTCGAGCGCATCGACAAACATCGCCGCCACATCAAACCCCGTCTGGTCAAAAATTTCCTGAAAGCAGGTCGGGCTGGTCACGTTGATCTCGGTGATGCAGTCACCGATCACGTCAATGCCGGCCAGCAACAGGCCGCGCGCAGCCAGCACCGGGCCGACCGCCTCGGCGATCTCGCGGTCACGCGCTGACAGCGGCTGTGCCACGCCCAGGCCGCCAGCGGCCAGGTTGCCGCGCACTTCATTGCCCTGCGGAATGCGCGCCAGGCAAAAAGGCACGGGCTTGCCGCCAATCACCAGCACGCGTTTGTCGCCCAGCGCGATCTCGGGCAAAAACTTTTGCACCATCACACTTTGCGCGCCTTCGCGGTTCAGCGTCTCGATGATGCTGCCCAGGTTCATGCCGTCGGCCTTGACGCGAAAAATTCCCATGCCGCCCATGCCGTCGAGCGGTTTGAGGATGATGTCCTGGTGCTCGGCATGAAAGCGCTTGATGTCGTCGGCGTCACGGGTGACCAGCGTCGGGCCGATGAACTGCGCAAACTCCATGATGGCGAGTTTTTCGGGGTGGTCGCGCAGCGCACGCGGCTTGTTGAAGACGCGCGCGCCTTCGCGCTCGGCTTGCTCCAGCAAATGCGTGCTGTAGAAATACTCGCTGTCAAAGGGAGGGTCTTTGCGCATGATGACCGCGCCAAAGTCTTTCAGCGCCTGCGGCCGTTCGTCAGGTTTTTGCTGCGTGGCTTTGAACCAGTTGACAGTGTCGCCCGTCAGCGCAATGTCCCGCACAAACGCGGTCACCGGCGCGCCACGCTGCCACATGATGTCCTTGGGCTCGCAAGCACTGATGCTGTGGCCCCGCCGCTGCGCCTCGCGCATCATCACAAAGGTGGTGTCCTTGTGAGTCTTGAAGGACTCGAGCGGGTCGGCGACGAAGAGAATGTTCATGGGGAGATTTTGGCAGGTACTGTCTGCCGGCCTCAGATCTCGATCTTCGAGCCCAGTTCCACCACCGAGTTGTTGGGCAGCTTCAGGAAGTCGGCGGCACCGCTGGCGTTGTGGTGCATTTGCGCAAACAGTTTTTCGCGCCATGTTGACATGCCGCCGCCAATCGTCGGAATCACCGTGTCGCGTGACAAAAAGTAGCTGGTGGTCATGCTGTCCATCTCGCAGCCGCGGCTTTTGATGCGTTCCAGTGCCTTGGGCACGTCGGGGTCGTTTTTAAAGCCGTAGTGCAGCACCACTTGCCAGCAGTGGTGGCCCAGCGACTCGATCTCCAGCCGCTTGTCCATGCCGATCCAGGGCACCTCGTGGTTTTGCACCGTGACGAACAGGTTCTGCGCGTGCAGCACCTTGTTGTGCTTGAGGTTGTGCAACAAGGCATTGGGCACCGTGCCGCGCTCGGCGGTCAAAAATACAGCAGTACCCTCCACACGGGCCGGCGGGCTGATGAACACGGACTCCAGAAAAGAGGGCAGGTCAATGGCGTCGGCGCGCAGCTTGCTGTTGAGCAGTTCGCGGCCTTCTTTCCAGGTGACCATCAGCGTGAAGATGGCGCCGCCGATGACCAGCGGGAACCAGCCGCCGGCAAACAGCTTCATCATGTTGGAGGCAAAGAAAGCAAAGTCCACCACAAAGAAGATGCCGGTGGCCGCCAGGCACAGCGACAGCGGGTATTTCCAGCGGTAGCGGATCACATAAAACGTCAGCACAGTGGTGATCAGCATGTCGGTGCAAACCGCAATGCCGTAGGCCGCGGCCAGGTTGCTCGACGAGCGGAACATCAGCACCGCCAGCACGATGGTGACGAACAAGCCCCAGTTGACCATCGGCATGTAGATCTGGCCGGTGTCTCGCACGCTGGTGTGCTGGATGTTCAGGCGCGGCAGGTAGCCGAGCTGGATCACCTGCTTGGTGACGCTGAAGGCGCCGGTGATCAGCGCTTGCGAGGCGATCACTGTAGCCATGGTCGCCAGCAGCACCAGCGGCAGCAGCGCCCACTCCGGGGCCATCAGGTAAAACGGGTTCTTGACGGTCTCGGGGCTTTTCAGCAGCAGCGCGCCCTGGCCGAAGTAGTTGAGCGTCAGTGAAGGCATCACCACCGAAAACCACGCCAGGCGGATCGGTTTTTTGCCGAAGTGGCCCAGGTCGGCGTACAGCGCCTCGGCGCCCGTCACACACAGCACCACAGCGCCCAGAATGATGAAGGTGGTGCCGGGCTGGTTCCACATGAACATCACGGCGTGGTGCGGGCTGATGGCTTGCAGGATGGCCGGGTAAGTGATGATTTGCGACACACCCAGCAAGGCCAGCACGCCGAACCACACCAGCGTGATGGGGCCGAAGAACTTGCCAATGCCGGCCGTGCCGCGCTTTTGCACGGCAAACAAGCAAAACAAAATAATCAGCGTGACCGGAATCACATAGCCCTTGAAGGCCGGCGAGATCACTTCCAGGCCTTCGACCGCTGACAGCACCGAAATGGCCGGCGTGATGACGCCGTCACCATAAAAAAGCGACGTGCCGAAGATGCCGACGATGAGCAGCACGCGCCGCAGCTCGGGCTTGTCTTTGACCGCCTGCGAAGCCAGCGCCAGCATGGCCACCAGGCCACCCTCGCCGTTGTTGTCGGCGCGCAGCACCAGCACCACGTACTTGAGCGAGACGATGACGGTCAGCGTCCAGAAGAAGATGGACAAGATGCCGTAGACATTGGCCGGGACA
>JBIKHR010000301.1:0-3659 GCA_044362035.1 Polaromonas sp.
GGCCAATGACCGCGAGGTGGTCGACGCGCAACCGCGCATGACGCCCGCGCCGGCCCCGACCCGATCGTTTGGCACGCCCGTCATGGAAGACATGGACGAAGCCGAAGACTTAGAAGAGGCTTCCAGTTTTGCGCCTGCCGGCCTGGCCGAACGTGACCTGGCCGCGATGGATTTGCCTGACCTCAATCTGCCCGAGCTGAATCTGGACGATCTGGACGCGCAGGGCGAATGGAACGCATCGGCCGCCGGCACTGACGCCGATGCCGAACCGGACAATTTTTTGCCGCCAGAAGCGGATTCTGACGATGTCTGATTTTGCACAGGAAGTCCAGCGCAACCTGGCGCAGATTCGCGGCCCGCGGCCCGAACGCTCGGGCACGCTGGTGCGGCTGGTCGGCTTGCGGCTGGAAGCGCGCGGCATCATGGCGCCGATTGGCACCTGCTGCGAAGTGATCGGCGAGTCCGGTCAGCGCATTGAGGCCGAGATCGTTGGCTTCAGCGACAAAACACTTTTTCTCATGCCCTTCACCGAGCCGGTGGGCATTGGCCCCGGTGCCTTGGTGCGGGTGTTGCCCGACACCGGTTATGCCACGCTGGGCCCCGAACTGCTGGGTCGTGTGATTGACGGCCGAGGTGACCCGCTGGACGGCAAACCTAAACCGCAAGGCGCCACGCGCCTGAGCCTGCACGGTCTGCCCATCAACCCCATGGAGCGCGGCCCGATTGACCGCGTGCTGGACGTCGGCGTCAAGGCCATCAATGGTTTGCTGACGCTGGGCCGTGGCCAGCGCATTGGTCTGGTGGCCGGTTCCGGGGTGGGTAAAAGCGTGCTGCTGGGCATGTTGACCCGCTTCACCAAAGCTGATGTGGTGGTGATTGGTCTGGTCGGCGAGCGGGGCCGCGAAGTGCAAGCTTTCATCCGCGAGTCGCTGGGCGAAGAAGGCCTGGCCAAGTCGGTGGTGGTGGCGGCACCCGCCAACGTGTCACCGGTGTTGCGCCTCAAAGCCGCCCACATGACGCACCTGATTGCCGAGTACTTTCGCGACCAGGGCAAAGACGTGCTGATGCTGGTTGACAGCCTGACCCGTGTGGCTCACGCCCAGCGCGAGATCGGCTTGGCCATTGGCGAGCCGCCAACCGCCAAGGGTTATCCGCCGTCGGTGTTTGCCTTGCTGCCAAATTTGATTGAACGCGCCGGTGTCGGGCGCAACGGCCACGGTTCCATCACGGCCATTTACACCGTGTTGGCCGAAGGTGACGACGCCAACGACCCGATTGTGGACATTGCCCGCGCTTCGCTGGACGGGCAGGTGATGCTCTCTCGCAAGCTGGCCGATGCCGCCCATTACCCGGCCATTGACCTGACTGGCTCGATCTCGCGGCTGTCGCAAACCTTGCTGAGCCCGGAAGACCTGAAGCTGGCCAACCGCTTCCGGCGACTCTGGTCGCTGTACCAGCAAAACGTCGATCTGATCCAGGTGGGTGCTTACGAGGCCGGCTCCAACCAAGAGGTGGACGAAGCGATTCGGCTGCGCCCGGCCATGGAAATATTTTTACAACAAGACATGCATATCGGCGAGGTCGAAGTGAGCACCCGTGACAGCTTGCGCATTTTGATGGCCGGCTGATCGACCGCCATGGACCGTAATTTTTTTGACATCCTGAACGGAGCGACCCCATGAATGCACCCAGAGCTTGTTGGAGCGTGCTGGCCCAAAAGGCGCAAGACCAGGTCAGCCTGGTACAGGCCGACATGGCCCAAGGCAGGGCGCGTCTGCTGTCTTTGCAGGCCAGCCGTGAGCGCTTGCAAAAACTCTATGACGATTACCAAAAGCCGCCAGCACTTGGCGATACCAGCCCTGGCATGCATGAAACCATGAACCAGCGCCAGTTCAGCGCCCAGTTGCTGACCCTGATGCAGCGCGTGCAGCAAGACCTGGCGCAAACCGAAGCCGCCTTGACCCAGGCCCGACTGCGGCTGAACGAAGCCGAACGCGAGCGCCTGAAAATGCAGTCCCTGGTGGACCAGGACCTGCTGGCTTTCAAGGCCCACACGCGCCGCAGCGAACAGCGGCAAATGGACGAGATGGGCGTCATGCAATTTAACTTTCAGACCCGCTGACATGAACCCTTCGGGCGGTTTGCGCTGGCATTGGCGGGCTTGGCGCTCGCGCACCCTGTGGGCGCCGACCTGCTCAGACATTGCCGCCTGGTTGGCGCAGGTGCAGCCGCGCAGCAAAAAATTGATCTTGCTCGGCCCCAGCGCCGGCTGGATGCTGCCGACCGACTGGCTGCTGCGTTTTGAGTGCATTCATGCGGTGGACATCGATCCCTGGGCGGCCCGGATTTTTGCGCACCGCCATGGCGCTGCGTTGCAGGCCGGCGGCACCCGCTGGCATTACCAGACCGGCGACGCGCTGGCCGACTTGCCGCGGCTGCTGACCGTGCATCCGCAGGCCTGCGTGTTGTTTGACAACCTCCTTGGCCAGCTGCGTTTTCATGCGCCACGCTGGCAAGACCCGCTGACTTTCACTGCCCAGCAGTTGGCCGATGTTCAGCGTTTGTTGCGCGGGCGCGAGTGGGGCAGCGTGCATGACCTGCTCTCCGGCCCGGCGCAGGGACTGGCGCGCGGGCAAGCATTTCCGGCGACGCGCCTGCCCGGTACGGCGTCAACCTGCGGCCCTGCACAGGCGCGGCAGCTGGACACGGCCTGGCTGTCCGCTGCCGGCGTGCAAGGCGAGTGGCTGGACCATCTCACAGAGCAGGTGTTTCCGGCTGGCACGCCGGTGCGTGACATCGCCTGGGCTTTCAGTCCGCGCTACTGGCATTGGCTGCAGGCCGGCTGGGTCACACCGCCGGCCAAGTAAGCCGCTTCAGCAGACCTTGTGCATGATCTGGTGCATGGGGGTGTTGGGCAGGGCGGGCATCCATTCATGCAGCATGCCACCGCTTTCGACCAACGCGCCACTGGCCATGGGGCCCGCAAAAAGCGCCAGGTGCAGGGTGCGCACGGTTTCCGTCCGGCAGTCGATGTGCAGTTGCGTGCGGATCGACAGGTATTTTTTGCCTTCGTTACTGGTTTGCATGTTGCGGTAGTCCAGCAAGCTCATGAGTCTGCGGGTTTCACCCTCGCGCACCACGCTGGCGGTGTCCACGTAATAAATGCCGGCCGTGTAAAGACCGACATTTTCCCAGCGGGCGTGGGCTGGCGCGCAGATGACCAGCAGACACAGGGTCAGCCAACGCGTTCCAGAGGCAATCAGGCCACTGATAATCGGTTTATTCATGAGCTTTAATATACACACGGTTTAAATCGTTGCATTGATTGTTATCAATGGTTTGAGCGTACCCGGCGGTTGAGCCGGGGTGTGGGCTTGTTTTGCCGCTCAAGTTATGGGTTTTGCTTCCGATTAATTTTTTGATGATGCCTTCTATCGCCGTCATCCCTTTGCGTCGTTTTTCCTGGACAGATGTATGAAAAGAATTCTTGCTGAAGTTGTGCTGTTCCTGGCCCTGGTCGGCGCTGCCGTTTTCGGCTGGATGAACTGGAAAAGCAGCGCTGCCAACGTAGGCCAGGTGGCCGAGCTGACGGCTCAGGCTGAAGAGGCTGTCAAAAAAGTGGAAGCCGCTGAGGCGGCGCTGGCCGAGGCGACCAAAGA
>JBIKHR010000302.1:0-3658 GCA_044362035.1 Polaromonas sp.
GCGTGCCTGCCGCGCCAGGGCGTCCAGCATCTGGCGTGCCCTTGCCGGGCCTTGCGTGGCGAGCAGGGCGGCAAAGGCTTCGTGCCATTCGGCGCTTTCCTGGGGGTCTGGGTCGTTGCCGTCCTGGAGGGGCGGGGCGCTTAAAAAGTCGTGGCGGGTGAAATCATTCATGGTGGCGCCACTGTAAGCAATCAGGCCCCAAAGATGCTGCTTGAATGTATTGGTTAGGTGCTACTTGGCGGCATAAAATGCTGAGAAATTAAACTTTGGTAACTTATGCAGCTTGATAATTTGGATTTGAAGATACTCGGTGAGCTTCAGCGGGACGGTTCGCTGTCCAACGTGGAGCTGGCCCGGCGCGTGCACCTGAGTCCTTCTCCCTGCCTGGCGCGGGTCAAGGCCCTGGAAGCCGCCCGGGTGATTGACCGCTATGTGGCTATTGCCAACGCGGCGGCGCTGGGGCTGGGCTTGAGTGTGTTCATCTCGATCAGCCTGCGTTCGCAGAGCAAAGAAGCGCTGGGCGAGTTCGAGCGGCGCATCGTCGAGCACGACGAGGTCATGGAGTGCTATTTGATGACCGGCGACAGCGATTACCTGATTCGCGTGGCGGTGGCCGACATCGGCGCGCTCGAGCGTTTTATTTTGGAGCAGCTCACGCCGATCCCCGGCATTGAAAAAATCCGGTCCAGTTTTGCCCTGAAGCAGGTGCGCTACAAGACCGCCTTGCCGCTGCCGGTCTTGCGCGCCTGAGCTTTTACATCTTGGCCTGAAACACCAGGCCGGCGTGTTCGCGCAGCGCGTGAAACTTGATCTTCGGCCATTGCTGCTCGACCGCGCGCAGCGTCGCGCTGTGGTCGACCAGCAGCGTGGGTGCGTCCACCGCGTCGAGCGCCACGCGGTGGGCGTTGGCGTCGATGAATTTTTTCAACTCCTGCGGATCGTCTGAGGTGACCCAGCGTGCCAGGTTGAAGTTGCTGGCCATGATGCGGGCCTTGACGCCGTACTCGTGCTCGAGCCGGTGCGCTACCACTTCAAACTGCAGCTGACCCACCGCGCCCAGTAGCAGCAGCGAGCCGGCGATCGGCCTGAAGACCTGGATTGCGCCTTCTTCACCGAGCTGCGTCAGGCCGGCGCGCAGTTGTTTGCTGCGCAGCGGGTCGGCCACTTCAACGGCGCGGAACATCTCGGGCGCAAAAAACGGCAGGCCGGTGAATTGCAGGGCCTCGCCTTCGGTCAGCGTGTCCCCCAGTTGCAGCACGCCGTGGTTGGGGATGCCAATGATGTCACCGGCAAAAGCGGTGTCGAGCAGCTCGCGGCGCTGGCTCATGAAGCTCACCACGGTGTTGGGCCGCAGTTCTTTGCCGCTGCGCACCACCTTCAGGCGCATGCCGCGCGTGAACTCGCCGCTGGCCACGCGCAAGAAGGCGATGCGGTCACGGTGTGCCGGGTCCATGTTGGCCTGGATCTTGAAAACCACGCCGGAGAATTTCTTTTCTTCCGGCTGGACGACGCGCTGAATCGCAGCGCGTTCGGCCGGGGCTGGGGCCAAGTCGACCAGCGCGTCCAGTACTTCCTGCACGCCGAAGTTGTTGATGGCCGAGCCGAAGAACATGGGCGTCTGTTTGCCGTTCAGGAAAGCTTTGCGGTCAAACTCGGGCGAGGCGCCGTTGAGCAGCTCGAGCTCGTCCTGCGCTTGCGTGAACTCGGCGCCAAAGCGCTTGGCGGCCTCGGCGTTGTCCAGGCCGGCCAGGATTTCATCATCGCCGCCGGCCTTGTCTTCGCCGGGGCTGAAGACGCGCATGCGCTTTTCGCGCCGGTCATACACGCCATGAAACAGCTTGCCCATACCGACCGGCCATGTGAAAGGCACGACGGTCATGCCAAGTTCCTGCTCGATCTCGTCCATCACGCTCATCGGGTCTTGTACCTCGCGGTCCATCTTGTTGACGAACGTCAGGATGGGCGTGTTGCGGGCGCGGCAAACCTGCAGCAGGCGGCGCGTCTGCGGCTCGACGCCGTTGGCCGCGTCAATCACCATCAGTGCGGCGTCCACGGCGGTGAGCACGCGGTAGGTGTCTTCTGAAAAGTCCTGGTGGCCCGGCGTGTCCAGCAGGTTGATCACGCAGTCGCGGTATTCCATCTGCATGACCGAAGATGCTACCGAGATGCCGCGCTGCTTTTCAATTTCCATCCAGTCGCTGGTGGCGTGGCGCGCGGCCTTGCGCGCCTTGACTGAGCCGGCGATCTGGATCGCGCCTGAGAACAGCAGCAGCTTTTCAGTCAGCGTGGTCTTGCCGGCGTCAGGGTGGGAGATGATGGCAAACGTGCGGCGGCGCTTGACTTGCTTTTCGATTTCGGTGGTGTCGGACATAACCCACGATTATCGGTGACACGGGTGTTTGGCGCCCGGCGCCCGGGCCGGGGTCAGTCTGGCTGACGCGCAAAACGCGGTTGGCGAACGCCGTCAATCACCACTTCTTCGTTGAACATGGCCGCCGGTCGAACCCACAGGCCACGCTCGCCGTAAAGCGCGCGGTACAGCGTCATCGGCGCCAGGCTTTCGCTGTGGCGCGCCGTTCCCACGACCTCGTACATCAGCCCCTTGTAGTGGCGGTACAGTCCGGGCGGGGTCTCGATCAGGGCGGGCAGGTCGTCGGTGTTGTCGGTCATGGTCGGTGTTGTTGCTCACGGGGTGGGACAATGCAAGGATGCACCCTAACGCCTTATTAGACAGTTGTTCCGAGCTTCTCAAGCAGGTTCTCAAATTCGATCACCCCGCCGACATGGTGGTCTCGCGTCATTTCCGTGAGCAGCGCTTGGGCCCGCGTGAGCGCGCCACCGTGGCCGAAACCATTTACACGGTGCTGCGCAAAAAGTCGCTGTTCACCAACCTGGCTCAGTCCGGCAGCGGAGCGCTGGAGCGTCGTCTGGCGATTCTGGGTTTTGCCGCCGAGCGCGACTTTTTGCTGGGCGCGCTGAGTGAGCAGGAAAAGGACTGGCTCCATCGTTGCGGCCAAGTCAAACCCGAAGACCTGATGGAGCTGCACCGCCACAACCTGCCGCAGTGGCTGGTCGATTCGCTGCGCTTGCAACTCGGCGACGGTTTTTGGCCGCTGGTGGAGAGCCTGAACGCACCGGCCGGGCTGGACTTGCGCGTCAACACCCTCAAGGACAAGCGCGCTGACGTGCAAAAAGAACTGGCCAAGGCCGGCGTGGCGACCACCGCAACGCCGTTTTCACCCTGGGGCCTGCGCGTGCGCGACAAGGCCCAGTTGGGCAAGCTCGACACCTTCACCCGCGGCGCCATTGAAGTACAGGACGAAGGCTCGCAGCTGCTGGCTGTGCTGGTGGACGCGAAGCGCGGCGAGATGGTGGTGGACTTTTGCGCCGGCGCGGGCGGCAAGACGCTGGCGCTGGGTGCCAGCATGCGCGGCACCGGCCGCCTCTACGCTTTTGACACCTCGGGCCACCGGCTCGATGCGCTCAAGCCCCGGCTGGCGCGCAGCGGGCTGTCGAACGTGCATCCGGTGGCGATTGCCCATGAGCGGGACGACCGCATCAAGCGCCTGGCCGGCAAGATCGACCGTGTGCTGGTGGACGCGCCCTGCTCGGGACTGGGCACGCTGCGCCGCAACCCGGACCTCAAGTGGCGGCAAAA
>JBIKHR010000058.1:0-11905 GCA_044362035.1 Polaromonas sp.
TGACGGCGGTGAGCACCACCACGATGGCAAAGGCCCAGAGCGCGCTGGAATGCGGCCCCAGAGACAACACCTGGCTGAAATAGTCGCCAAAGACAAACGCCAACAGGGCAATTGCGCCGGGGTTGATGACGGTGGCACGCGCCCAGGCGTAAAGAAAGGCCACGTTGCGGCCAAAAGCACGTTGCAAAAAGTGATAGTCGCCGCCCGCATGCGGGTAAGCGCTGCACAGTTCGGCGTAGCAAAGCGCACCCATCACGGAAATCAGCGCCCCCAGGACCCAGACGCCAAGGGTCCAGCCGACGTCGGCGCTCAGAGACGCGACCAGCGCGGGTGTCTTGAAAATGCCGGCACCGATGACCATGCCCACGATCAGGGCCACCGCCCCCAGCGGGTTGAGCAGCCTTTGGGGTTGCCCGACCGTCCCTGCCTCGCTCACCGACGTCTGGCCTGAACCGGCCGGGTCTGGCCGTAGGCCGTCAATTCTCCGGTAAAGGCATCTGCCGTCACGGTGCCACGGACACTTTGGACGATCTTGTCACTGCCTAGAAAGTAAAAGCTCAGCTGATTGCCGCGCAACTGCGCACCCAGCACGGGCTGGCTGACGCCGGCCATGCTCAGGGAGCCGCCCACTTGCTGAAATACCTGTTGCAGATTGAGCTTGGCAGGCGCGCTGCCTTCCAGCGGTGTGAACTCCCAATCGCCCTCCACAGGCGCAGGAACAACCCACAAAAAGCCCCGCGTTTCACCCGACAAGACGGTCTGGTCCGGTGTCCACTCCATCATGTCAAAAGTGTTCGAGACGATGCGTGTGCCCGGCCTCATCTTCATCAACGTGGGGCGCAGCTGCAAATTCAGCTCGGGCAAAAGGTACATGGTCACCACGGTGGCTTCGCTGAAATCCTCGACAAAAATATCGCCCCGGATGATCTTCACCTTGTCTGCCACGCCCGAAAGTTGGGTGTTCCTGCGGGCAAAGTCGGCCAGCTTATGGTCGTATTCAATACCGACCGCACGCGAGCCAAAACGCTTGGCCGCCGTGATCGGAATCACACCGTCGCCAGCACCCAGGTCATAGACGATGTCTTTGGACGTGACCTCCGCCACCGCCAACAACTTGTTGACCATGTCCTGCGAAGTTGGCAACCACATGACATCCTTGCCGGGCTGCCGCAGCACGGGCCTGAAGCCGTCGTCAGCAGGGCCCGGCGCTGCGCAACCCGTTAAGCCGGTCAGGCCTGCAAGAGCGGCAAGTGTCAAAAAAAGAACGGCTGAACGGCGGCGAAAACCCATGCTGTGGCTCCAGAAACAAGCGTTAGCGCCGAAGAATACCCGAATGTGAGCAGTTGCTTCAGGGCGCGCCGTTCTTCACATTGCTGCCGTGAATCACCCCGCCGCCCAGGCACACCTCGCCCTGGTACAGCACGGCGGATTGGCCTGGCGTGACGGCCCATTGGGCTTGCTCAAAATGCAGCTCGCAGTGCGTGGCGCTGACGGTGTGCAACACGCAGGCGGCGTCAGCCTGGCGGTAGCGGGTCTTGGCACCCAGCGCTGGCGTGGCACCCATCACTGTCGCAGCTGGCGGGCTGCCGGCGACCCAGCTGCAGTCTTGCGCGCTGAGCTCGGTGGACAGCAGCCACGGGTGGTCATGGCCCTGCACCACCGACAAGGTATTCGTCTCCAGGTCTTTGCGCGCAACAAACCAGGGCTCGTGCTCGCCGGCGCCGCGCTGGCCTTGGGCCTGAATAGCTTTGAGCTCGGCGCCTTTGGCCTTGACGCCGCCAATACCCAGACCCTGGCGCTGACCCAGCGTGTAAAAACTCAAGCCCACATGCTCGCCGAGCACGCGGCCTTTGTCGTTTTTGATCGGGCCCGGGGCCTTGGCGATGTAGCGGTTGAGGAACTCGCGAAACGGCCGCTCGCCGATGAAGCAAATGCCGGTCGAATCTTTTTTCTTGGCGTTGGGCAGGCCGATCTCGTCAGCGATGCGGCGCACCTCGGTCTTGTGCAGCTCACCCACCGGGAACAGTGTCTTGGAGAGTTGCGCCTGATTGAGCCGGTGCAAAAAGTAACTCTGGTCCTTGGCCGGGTCCAGGCCCTTGAGCAGCTCATGCAGGCCAGTGGCGGCGTTCAGGCGCACGCGGGCGTAGTGGCCGGTGGCAATTTTCTCGGCGCCCAGGCGCATGGCGTGGTCGAGAAAGGCCTTGAACTTGATCTCGGCGTTGCAAAGAATGTCGGGGTTGGGCGTGCGGCCGGCCTGGTATTCGCGCACAAATTCGGCGAACACGCGGTCTTTGTAGTCGGCGGCAAAGTTGACGTGCTCGATCTCGATGCCCAGCACGTCGGCCACGGCAGCGGCGTCGACAAAGTCGATGTTGGATGAGCAGAACTCGCTGTCGTCGTCATCTTCCCAGTTCTTCATGAAGATGCCGATGACCTCGTGGCCTTGCTGCTTGAGCAGGTGGGCCGTCACGGCCGAGTCCACCCCGCCGCTGAGCCCGACCACGATGCGCTGTTTGTTTCCCTGTTGCATGACGGGGATTATCCCTGCCATGCAGCGGCCGTGTAACAGCCTAGCGCCGCCTCAGCCCTTGCGCGCCGCCAGCACGCGGTCCACCATCACACCGGCCTGGCCCAGGTTGTTCATGGGGTCGCAGAAGCCGGCGAGTTGCTCGCGCGTCACGTGCTTGTTGATTTGCGGGTGTTCGGCCAGCAGGTCGATCAGCGGGCGTTGCTGCTTGAGTGCGTCGCGGCAGATGTCATAGACCAGGTCGTGCGCGTATTCGCGGCCGATGTAGGGGCCCAGGCCCATCATCACGGCCTCGGACATCACCAGGCCGTGCGTCATGTCGATGTTGCGGCGCATCTGCGCGGCGTCTACTTCCAGCCCCGCCAGAATGAACTTGGTCTGCTTGAGCGCACCCGACATCAGGCAAAAAATCTCGGGCATGGCAACCCATTCGATTTCCCAGGGGCCGGTCGAGCGTTCGTGGTCGGCCACCATCGCGTCCATCAGCGAGGCGGCCAGTTGGCGCACCACTGAGATATTGGCGTGAATGTAGAGGCAAGAGATTGGATTGCGTTTTTGCGGCATGGTGCTCGACGAGCCGCGGCCGGGCGCGAAGGGCTCGAACACCTCGGCCACTTCGGTTTGCATGAGCAGCTTGACGTCCATGGCGATCTTGCCGAGCGAGCCGCCGACGATGCCGAGAAAGGCGCCGACTTCGGCAAAGTTATCGCGCACCGTATGCCAAGAGATCAGCGGCTGACCGAGGCCCAACTCTTTCATGAGGCCGGCCTGGGTTTCCATGGCGCCGGTTTCCAGCGACGACAAGGTGCCCGAAGCGCCGCCGAACTCGCCCACCAGCACGCGCGGCTTGAGTTGCTCGAGGCGCTCACGGTGGCGCTCAATGCCGGCCAGGATGCTGGCCATCTTGTAGCCAAAAGTAATGGGCGTGGCTTGCTGCAAATTGCTGCGGCCGATGATGGGTGTGTCGCGGTGCGCTTTGGCCAGCTTGGCCAGCGAATCAGAGATGTCTTTCAGGTCGGCTTCAACCAGCGCCAGGCCTTCGCGTATTTGCAGCACGGCGGCGGTGTCGGTGATGTCTTGCGTGGTCGCGCCCCAGTGGCAGTACTCGCCGAGTTTGTCACGGCAGTTGGCGTTGATCTGGTTGACCACGGCAATGATGGGGTAGCCGATCTGCTCGGTCTTAGCCTTGAGTTTGACCCAGTCAATCTGGCTGGGCTCGCAGTTCTTGACGATCTCTTCTGCAGCTTCTTTGGGGATGATGCCGAGCTCGCCCTGCACCTTGGCCAGCGCGCGTTCGATGTCGAGGTATTTCGCGGTGCGGTTTTCGTCGCTCCAGACGTGGCGCATGGCTGCGTCGCTGAACATGTCGCCGAAAATTTTGGAGTCGATGATGGTTGAAGCCATGGTTTTAAAGTTAGTGAAAAGTCTGGGTGAAAAATCAGGATGCAAGATCAAGAGGACGCCACGAGCGCGGCGCGGGCCAGCAGGCGTTCGGCGCGCAGCAGAACGGGCCGGTCGACCATTTTCCCGTCGAGCTGCAGCGCGGCGCCCCCGGCGGCGGCGCTGGCTTGCAGCACACGCTCGGCCCAGGCCAGCTCTGCGGCACTCGGGGCCAACGTGGCCAACACGGCGGCTACTTGCGCGGGATGGATGCACATCTTGGCGGCAAAACCCAGGCTGCGGGCATGCGCCATATCGGCGCTGACCTGCGCTGCGTCCAGCGCCGGCGTGACGCCGGCCACCGGCGCGGGCAAGCCAGCGGCGCGCGAAGCCAGTGCGATTTGCGCGGCGGCCATGGCCAGCATCAGGCTGCCCTCGGGCACGTTCAAGTCCAGCATGAAGTCCAGCGAACCAAAGGCCAGCCGCGCCACGCCGGGCGCCGCTGCAATGGCTTGCACGGCCTGCAGGCCACGGGCGGTTTCAATCAGGGGCAAGGTGCTGCTGCCGGGCGCCAGCCGTGCCTGCACGGCCGCCACCTGCGCGGGCGACTCGCACTTGGGCAGCATCACGCAGCGCAGCGGCGAAGCAGCCAGCAAGGCCAGGTCGTCGGCATACGAGGGGCTGGCGTCATCGTTGATGCGCACCAGCAGCCGGTCGACCAGCGTGCTTTGGCTGTGAATCCATTCGGCCACGGCGCGGCGCGCGGCGGCCTTGTCGGCTGGCGCTACGGCGTCTTCCAGGTCCAGGATGACGCGGTCGGCCCCCGAGGCCAGCGCCTTGGCAAAACGCTCGGGCCGGTTGCCGGGCACAAACAGATACGTCAGTGCATCGTCCGCGACCATCGTGGCCGCGTTCATACAGCGCCTTGTTCACGCAGCGCCGCGATGGCATCAGCGCTGTAGCCGTAGCGGCTCAAAATCGCATCGGTGTGCTGGCCCAGCGCCGGCACCGCGTCCATGCGCGGCTCGCCGTGTTGCCACGAGCCGGGCGGCAGCAGCGCGGGAATCGCACCGGCCGAAGTCTGAACCTGCCGCCAGCGCCCGCGTGCCTTGAGCTGCGGATGCGCCCAGACTTCTTCCATGGTGTTGACCTGGGCATTCGCAATGCCGGCGGTCTCCAGCCGCTCAGCCACTTGCGCAGCCGTGAGGCTGGCAAAGGCCTGCAAGATCAGCGCTGAGAGCTCGTCACGTGCGGCGCTGCGCTTGGCGTTGCTGGCAAAGCGCGCCTCTGCGGCCAGCTCAGGTTGCAGCAAGACCTTGTCGCAAAAAATCTTCCACTCGCGCTCGTTTTGCAGGCCCAGCATGACGGTCTTACCGTCACCGGCGGCAAACGGGCCGTAGGGGTAAATGGTGGCGTGGCTGGCACCGGTGCGCGGCGGCGGCGGCGCGCCATCAAAGGCGTAGTACAGCGGGTAGCTCATCCACTCGGACAGCGACTCCAGCATCGACACATCAATGCGCTGGCCTTCGCCGGTTTGCTGGCGGTGCATGAGCGCGGCCAGGATGTTGGTGTAAGCGTACATGCCGGCGGCAATGTCGGCCATCGAGTTGCCGGCCTTGGCGGGCGTCTCGGGCGTGCCGGTGATCGACACAAAACCGGCTTCGCTCTGGATCAACAGGTCGTAGGCTTTCTTGTCGCGGTAGGGGCCGGGGTTGATCGGGTCATCGCCGTAACCCGAGATGTCGCAAACAATGATGCCGGGCTTGACTTTGGACAGCGCTTCAAACGACACGCCCAAGCGCGCCGCCGCGCCGGGTGCCAGGTTTTGCACCACCACGTCGGCTTCTTCAAGAATCAGGCGCATCAGGACTTTTTGCGCTTCTTCGTGTTTGACGTCCAGCGTCAGGCTTTCCTTGGAGCGGTTGGTCCAGACAAAGTGCGAAGCCAGACCTTTGACGCGCTCGTCGTAGCCGCGTGCAAAGTCGCCCACGCCCGGGCGCTCGATCTTGATGACGCGGGCGCCCATGTCAGCGAGCTGGCGCGTGGCAAAGGGCGCCGCAATCGCGTGCTCCAGGGTGACAACGGTGATGCCCTTGAGGGGTTGCATGGGTGCTTTCTTTGTCCGGTTTCTGACGGCTTTCTGGTTCCAGCTTTTCAGGCCAGGGTGGCGACTGCGTCCATGGTCAGCCAGCCTTCGTGGTCCTGCGCCCACAGGCGCACGGTCTTGCCGTCTGCAGACGGCTCGCCGTGAACAGAAAAAGGATGGATGTCAAAGGTCGGCCGCACCGCCTTGAACTCAAAGCGCAGCACCGGTACGCCCGGCATCTGGTGGCGCAGCAAGTCCATCAGCAGCGTGGCGATCAGCGGGCCGTGCACGATCAGGCCGGGGTAGCCCTCGACCTCGGTGACGTACTTGCGGTCGTAGTGAATGCGGTGGCCGTTGAAGGTCAGCGCCGAATAGCGAAACAGCAGCACGTCGTCGGGCACGATGCGACGCGTCCAGGCCGCTTGCGCCGGCGCAGCCACGGGCGGCGGCGCCACATCGTCCGGCGTTGCAGCGCCGCGGTAGACGATGTTGTGGTGCTCGGTCAGCGCCACGGCCTGCGCGCCCTGACGGCGCACTTCATGGCGCACCTTCACAAACAGCAAGCTGCCGGTGCGGCCGGTCTTTTCTTTCACATCGACGATGGTCGAGGTGCGCGACAGCGCGTCGCCCACCCGCAGCGGCTCATGAAAAGCAAAGTCGCTGCCGGCCCACATGCGGCGCGGCAAGGGCACCGGCGGCAAAAAACCACCGCGCTTGGCGTGGCCGTCAGCGCCGATCTCGGACTGCGGGTAAATCGGCAAAAAATACAGCCAGTGCCACAACGGAGGTAGCGGCGTGCCGTCGGCCGGCCGCTCGGCCAGCGCACCCGGCGGCCAGTCGAGCGTGGCCGTCAACGCGGCAAAAGGAGTGGCGGTGGCCGTGTCATGGACCGTCTCACTGCGGCCCAACCAATCTTGCAAATTCACGTCAGTCCTTGGCGGGTTTATTCGGCTTTGATCTTAGCGGCGCTGACGACGGTCTTCCAATGCGCCACTTCTTTTTGTACCAGCGCCTTGAGCTGCTCGGGCGTGCCGGTCTCGACTTCGGCGCCCTGGTCTTCAATGCGCTTGGCGTTGGCCTTGTCGTTCAGCACGGCATTCATTTCGCGGTTGAGCCGCTCGATGACTGCCTTGGGTGTCTTGGCCGGCGCAAACATGGCGTACCACTGCGACATGTTGACGTTGGCAATGCCCTGCTCGGCCAAGGTTGGCACATCAGGCATCACAGAGGAGCGCTTTTCCCCGGCAATGCCCAGCGCTTTGAGTTTGCCGTTTTTGACATGCGGAAAGGCCGTGAACAAGCTGGGGAACATGTACTGGGTGGTGCCGGAGATGGTGTCCAACACGGCGGGGGCCGAGCCTTTGTAAGGGATGCTCACCACATCCAGGCCAGCCGACAGTTTGAACAACTCGCCCGCAATGTGGGGTGCTGTGCCGTTGCCTGCGGTTGCATAACTGAAGGTGCCGGGCTTGGCCTTGACCAGCGCCACCAGTTCTTTGGAAGTTTTAGCGGCCACCGCGTTGTTGGCGACCAACAAGGTGGGCGATGCGGCGACCATGCCGATGGGCTCGAAGTCGGTGACCGGGTCGTATTTGAGTTTTTGCAGCGCCGGGTTGATGCCATGCGTGGCGATGTAACCAAACATGATGGTGTAGCCGTCAGCCGGTGCGCGGGCGACAAACTCGGCCGCAATGGCGCCGTTAGCCCCCGCCTTGTTCTCCACAATCACCGATTTTCCCAGTCGCGTGCTCAGGCCCTGGGCAATGATGCGGGCCATGGCGTCATTGGCGCCGCCTGCGGCCGTGGGCACCACGATGGTGATGGTTTTCTCGGGCCAGGCCTGGGCCAGCGCCGGGGTGGTGCCGAGCAGGCTGAGCACGCCGGCCGCCAGGGAAATAATGAGTTGCTTGCGCATGTTTGTCTCCAGTTTTTAGGGTGATGGCCGCGATGATGCTTTCTGAGTTGGATGCTGTGAAGTGCAACTTTTGCTAGCATTGATGCATGTCACGCATCAATTTCGATTTGCAGCAGTTGCAGGCTTTTGTCGCCGTGGCCGAGCGCGGCAGCTTTCGGGCGGCGGCCGAGCAGATTCATCTGTCGGCCCCGGCGCTGAGTCGGCGCATCGACAAGCTCGAAACCATTCTGGGCGCGCGCCTGTTCAACCGCACCACGCGGGCGGTCGAGTTGACGTCGATGGGTCGGGTTTTTCTGGAGCGGGCACGCGCTGCGCTGGACGACCTGGAGTTCGCCATCCTCGGCATCTCGGACATTGCCGCCAGCAGCAGCGGCCGTGTGACCGTGGCCTGCGTGCCCTCGGCAGCTATTCACTTCCTGCCCTCGGTGCTGGGCGCCTTCACCGAGCATTACCCGCAGATACGGGTGCGCGTGATCGACGAAGCGGCCGACCAAGTACTGGCCAGCGTGGTCTCGGGCGAATCGGATTTCGGCATCAGTTTTCTGGGCAGCCAGGTGCCCGGCGTGGACTTCGAGCCCATCCACACCGACCCCTTTGTGCTGGCCATGCGGCGCGAGCACCGGCTGGCCGGGCGCGCGTCGCTCGCCTGGTCAGACCTGAGCGATGAGCGCCTGATGACGGCGGCGCGCTCCAGCGGCAACCGCCAGTTGCTGGACGACGCGATGGCCAAGGCCGGCGTAGACCCGGTCTATCGCTTTGAAGTCAGCCACATGGCGACCTTGTTGGGCATGGTGGAAGCCGGGCTGGGCGTGGCGGCCGTGCCGCGGCTGGCATTGCCCGAGTCGCACCCGAGCATGGTGGGCGTGCCGCTGCACGGGCCGGCGGTGTCGCGCGTGCTGGGGCTGACCACGCGCCACGGCGCCAGCCTGCGCGCACCGGCCAAGATGTTTCATGAACATTTGCGCGCGGCGCTGGCCGCCCGGGCCTGAAAGGACTAAAGGGTCTGGAAGGTCCTCAGCCGTAAACGCTGGCGTCAGTGGTGATGACCGACAGCGGGTGACGCCGGCCGGCCAGGTAGTCGTCCATGCACTGGATCAGCAGCGGGCTGCGATGGCGTTCGGGGCAGGCGCGGATGGCGTCTGCGCTCAGCCACAGAGTGCGCACAATGCCGTCGTCCAGCGCCTGGCCGGCCACAAAGTCACCCAGATCGCCGCAAAAGGCAAAGCGCAAATACGTGATGTCGTCGCGTCCGTCAGCCAGCTCCCGCTGAAAGCGCGACAAATAGACACCCACCAGCGCCGTGGGGCGGAAATGAAAGGCGGTTTCTTCCAGCGCCTCGCGCGCGCAGCCCTCGACCGGGCTCTCGCCCGGGTCCAGGTGGCCGGCCGGGTTGTTCAGGCGCAGGCCTTCGGGCGTGTGTTCCTCGACCAGCAAAAACTCGGTGACGCCGCCCGCTTCGCGGGCAATGATGGCGGCGACCGTGGCGCTGGGTTTCCATCGTGTGGTCATGGCGCAAATTATCCCTTGGCAAAACCCGGCGTAAAACCCGGCGCGAAGTGCGCGCGCAAAAACTCGACCAGGCATTGCACCGCCTTGGGCACCTGCGCCGACCAGGGGCGCAGCGCATAAAGCCGGTCGCCAAAAAACCCTTGCGCCTGCCAATCGGGCAGCACCGGCACCAGCGCGGGCTGGCCGTCAGCGCCGGGCGGCGGCACGCTGAAGTCGGGCAGCAGCCCAATGCCCAAGCCGGCCAGCAGCGCTTCGCGCAGCACCTCGGAGTTGTTGGCTTTGAGCGAGCCGCGCACGTTCACGCCCACGCGCTCTTGCACATCAGCCGGCGTCTTGCGGCCGCGCGCTTTCACGGCCGCGGCATTGCGCGCAAAGGTCCAGCTGCCGCTGGCAGCGCTGGCGCCGCCCAGGTACAGCAGGCAGTCGTGCGCGGCCAGCTCAGCCGGGTGCGCCGGCACGCCGCGCGCGGCCAGATACGCCGGGCTGGCCAGCAGCACCGAACGGGTTTCGCACAGCACCCAGGCCACATGGGTTTCAGGGGGCGTGTTGGTGTGGCGGACCGCCAGGTCAAAGCCTTCGTTGGCCAGGTTGACAAAGCGGTCGGTGAGTTCGAGCTCGATGTGAATCTCTGGAAAGCGCTTCAGGAAAGCCGCCACGCAGGGCGCCAGATGTTGCCGCCCGAGCGCGACCGGCGCCGTGACGCGCACCAGGCCGCGCGGCTCGCCGACCAGATCCCGGGCAGCGGTGTAGCTGTCGCTGATGCGGCCAAAGGCCGGCAGCATGTCATTGACCAGTTGCTGGCCGGCTTCGGTCAGGCCGACCGAGCGCGTGGTGCGTCGCACCAGCAGCACGCCGGCAGCGCGCTCAAGCTCACTGATGCGCATGCTGGCCGATGCCTTGGACACGCCCAGGCGGCGCGCCGTCTCGGTGAAGCTGCGCGTGGCGGCCAGCACGGTCAGCAGGTGCAGATCGGCCAGCAGCGGTGCCAATTGGTCAGAAGCCATAGCCGCCAGATTAGCAGAACTGGCGCCATTGTTCATTTAATTGAACAATGTAATCACCCAACCGGCATTATCAAAACCGGCCCTCGCGCCTAGACTTCAGTCCAACCCAGCCCCAATACTGCCCTAGCCCCAAGGAACCGCCATGAGTCTGAAACCCACCACCGCCGCCACCATCGCCCATTACGTCAACGGCCACGGGGTCGCCGGCGGCTCTGCCCGCCAGCAAGCCGTCTTCAACCCCGCCACCGGCGCAGTCACCGGCCAGGTCGCGCTGGCCAACGCCGCCGACGTGGACAGCGCCGTAGCTGCAGCCAAAGCCGCCTTCCCGGCCTGGGCAGACACGCCGCCGATTCGCCGCGCCCGCGTCATGTTCAAGTTTCTGGAGCTGCTGAACCTGCACAAAGACCAGCTGGCGCACCTGATCACCGCCGAACACGGCAAGGTGTTCACCGACGCGCAGGGCGAGGTCTCGCGCGGCATCGACATCGTCGAGTTCGCTTGCGGCATCCCGCAGCTGCTCAAGGGCGACTTCACTGACCAGGTGAGCACCGGTATCGACAACTGGACGCTGCGCCAGCCGCTGGGCGTGGTGGCCGGCATCACGCCGTTTAACTTTCCGGTGATGGTGCCCATGTGGATGTTCCCGGTGGCGATTGCCGCCGGCAACTGCTTCATCTTGAAGCCCAGCCCGATCGACCCGAGCGCCAGCCTGTTCATGGCCGAGCTGCTGAAAAAAGCCGGCTTGCCGGACGGCGTCTTCAACGTCATCCAGGGTGACAAGGAAGCGGTTGACGCGCTGCTGGTGCACCCGGACGTGCACGCAATTTCCTTCGTCGGCTCAACGCCGATTGCCAACTACATCTACGAGACCGGCGCGCACCACGGCAAGCGCGTGCAGGCCCTGGGCGGCGCCAAGAACCACATGGTCGTGATGCCCGACGCCGACCTGGAGCAAGCGGTCGATGCGCTGATCGGCGCCGGTTACGGCTCGGCCGGCGAGCGCTGCATGGCGATCTCGGTGGCCGTGCTGGTCGGCGACGTGGCCGAGCGCCTTTTGCCCATGCTGAAAGCGCGCGCTGAAAAACTCATCATCAAAAACGGCGTCAACCTCGACGCCGAAATGGGCCCCATCGTCACCGCTGCCGCGCACCAGCGCATCACCGGTTACATCGATCAGGGCGTCAAAGAAGGCGCCACGCTGCTGGTCGACGGCCGCAAGTTCACGGGCGCCAACGCCGGCGCCGGTTGCGAGCAGGGCTTCTGGATGGGCGGCACGCTGTTTGACCACGTCACGCCCGACATGCGCATTTACAAAGAAGAAATTTTCGGCCCGGTGCTCGGCTGCGTTCGCGTCAAAGACTTTGCCGAAGCGGTGAACCTGATCAACGCGCATGAGTTCGGCAACGGCGTGAGCTGCTTCACGCGCGACGGCAACGTGGCCCGCGAATTCGCCCGCCGCATCCAGGTCGGCATGGTCGGCATCA
>JBIKHR010000303.1:0-3620 GCA_044362035.1 Polaromonas sp.
AGCGGCCACCACGCGCAGGGCGGCGGGGTCATGCATCACCAGCAACGGGCGGCCCGGCATGGCCATGTCGCCCAGCGTGGCCGTCACCTCGCTGACCACCCCGCTGTAGGGTGCGTTGAGCACATGAAAACCAGATTGTGTCTCGGCCGAACGGGTCTGCGCCTGCAGCGCCTTGACCTGCGCTTGCGCGGCCAGCCACTGAGCCTGGGCCCGGTCCAGCGCGGCCTGGCTGATGTATTGCTTTTGCAGAAGTTGCTTTTGGCGTTCCAGCTCGGTGGCAGCGACATTCAGGGCCGCTTGGGCGGCCTCAACCTGCGCCGCGCTGCCGGCCACATTTTGCTGGGCTGCCCGCGCGTCGATGCGCACCAGCGCCTGACCCGCCTGCACGCGGTCGCCCGCGCGCACCAGCACCGCCACGATGGCCCCGGGCACTTGCGCCGACAGGGTGGTTTGGCGGACGGCTTCGACCACGGCTTCCAGGCTGGTACTGCCGGCATCGGCAGCGCTGGTGACGGCCACCGTGGCTTTGGCCGGAGCATTGGCAGTTTGCGCTGCGGTTTGCAAGCTCAGGGCGGCCAGCGTGGCGGCCGCAATCAGGTGGATGCGCATCATGTCCATACCTCGTTGTTGTTTATTACTTAACTGTTTAGCTGATTGGTTAATTAGTTGATGATACAATTAAATCCGCATAGACGCAAACAAAAGTTGAGCCGGTGTGCCGGTTCAGGCCATTTGTCATTGTTTTCTAAAGGAGCGCTCAGCCATGGAACAAATGCCCGTTGAGGCCCTGAAAGAGGTCGCCGCCTACTTTCAGGTGCTGTCTGAGCCGACACGCCTGCAAGTTCTCAATTTGCTGCGCACGCAAGAGCGCAACGTGGGCGAGCTGGCCAGCTTGTGCGGCTTCACGGCCGCAAACATCTCGCGCCATCTGGCGCTCATGACGCAGCAGGGTTTTGTGGTTCGAGAAAGCCGCGGCACCAATGTTTACTACCGCATTGCCGATGAATCGGTGTACGCGCTGTGCGATCTGGTTTGCGGCAACATCGGACGGCAGCTGGAGCGCTCAGCCGGCAGCCGCGCCGCGTTTCTGGGCGTCCCCAAGCAGCCTGCCTGAAAGCTGATCACGAAGCGTTACACCTTGACCTTGACCCTGAAGAGCGCTGCCAAGAAGATGAACAGCACAGCGTAGGAAGTGTCTGCCAGGATTCTTAGCCCCGGCCCCACGTGATACGCAATTGTTCCCGCAGAGGATCGCACCCTGCGGTCGCTTTTTCGGCCATCTTTTTCAGGGGAAACTTTCATGCTCTCTCGTGCCCAATTCAAACGCGCCCGACTCAATCCCATAGCCGCCGTCGTCAAGGGCGCGATGGTGCTTTGCCTGAGCCAGTCGGCCAGCGCGTTGGAGCTAGCGCCTTACTTCGAGGCTTGGGGCAGCGGCACCTTGACGCAGGCGCAGCAAGCGGCCGGGCTGCAAAGCGCCACGCTGGCCTTCGCCATCACGTCGGGCACTTGCACCTTCAGGGTGGACTTGCTCAACAAGCTGCCGGACGCGCGTAATTTTGTAGCAGCCGGCGGCCGGCTCATCATCTCCTTGGGTGGCGCAGAAGGGACTTACGCGGAGATAGCCTGCACGGATGATGACCAGTTGTACAACCTGCTCGACAAGCTGATGGTGGATGCAGGCGTGCGGCGGTTGGATTTTGATGTGGAGGGTCCGCAACTGCAAAACACCACGGGCACAGCCCGCAGAGCCCGTGTTCTGGCGCGTTTGCAGGCCAAATACCCGGACCTCTATGTGTCTTTCACTTTGCCGGGTTGGCTCAACGGCCTGAACACCGACTCCCTCAATTTACTGAAAACAACCGCCGCGGCCGGTGTGCAGATTGACATGGTCAACCTGATGACCATGAGCTTTGGCGTGAACAACATCAACACAATGGTCGTGCCCCCAACGGTGGCCCAGGCCGCCATGGTGACATTTCGCGCAGCGGCCACGCAAATGGCAACGATCTTCCCTGACAAGACTCAGGCGCAGTTGCACGCCATGATGGGCATGACGCCGATGATTGGCAAAAACGATGACGGCTCCACGCTGTCGCTGGCAGAGGCGCAGACCATTGCTGACTTTGTCAAAACCAATGGCATTGGCTTTCTGTCGTATTGGTCGTTTCAGCGTGACAAGGCCCAGGCCAGCAGCGGCATGACGCCCATCAACACCTACAGCGGTGTGGCGCAGTCAGCCTACCAGTTTTACAACATCTTCAAGACGGCCGGTGACTATGTATTGCCACCGCCGCCACCCCCACCCGCTCCAGCTCCAGCTCCGACGTGTGCCTATCCAGCGTGGGTGAACGGGGCCACCTATCTGGCCGGAAGCATCGTCACCTACACAGATGGCAAACTCTACATCGCCAAGTTTGCCAACCCGGGCTACAACCCGACCATCAGCACTTATTACTGGGCCGCCTATACCTGCCCTGTTCCGGCACCGGCACCGGCACCCGCACCCGCACCCGCACCCGCACCCGCACCAGCACCAGCACCAGCACCAGCACCAGCACAGTCATGCGTTTACCCTGCATGGGTCAAGGGCGCAAAATATGTGGCGGGCAACATCGTCACCTACACCAATGGCAAGCTTTACATCGCCAAGTACGCCAACCCTGGCTATAACCCGACCAAAAGTACCTATTTCTGGGCTGTTTACAACTGCCCGAGCGCACCGACAACAGGCACATCGGGTGTTTGCAAATACGCGAGCTGGATTGAGGGTGGGCAATACGCTGCCGGAAACATCGTGCAGTACACCGACGGCAAGCTGTACATCGCCAACTACGCCAACCCGGGTTACAACCCAACCATCAGCACGTACTACTGGTCTGTGTACACGCACCCTGCATGGGTGGCGGGCAAATACTACGCGGCGGGCAGCATCGTGACCTACAAAACTGGTAAGGCTTACATCGCCAAGTACGCCAACCCGGGTTATGACCCGACGATCAGCACCTACTTCTGGGCGCCGTACGGATGCTGATGCAGCCGCACAAGATGCGCGCCCGGTTTCAGCGCTGGTGTTCGGCTGACACCGAGCGGGTCTCGCCGGTGGCCGTCAGGGTCCGGGTGGCTTGCAGCGAAGCATAGGTCCAGAAAATCTTCATCGGTTCCGTGTCTGAGAGGTTGCGAAAGCGATGTGAGACATTGGGTGGAATCCAGGTCGTGTCTTGCGGATTCAGCGCGATGGCGTCCTGGCCTTCCATGTCCATCATGGCGTGGCCCTCAAGCAGCATCACGCTTTCTTCACAGTTGTGGCTGTGAAATGGGATGGCCACACCGGGCCCGAACTCGGTGATGCCGTTGATGAAACCCGTGGCCCCGAGGGCGGGCGAGACCAGCGGAGTGGTGCGCGCACCGCCGCCCCGGTCGTAGCTTTTGAGTTCAGTCGGGCGCAAAACGGTGGGGCGTGGTGTTGAGGAGGTTGACATGGTGTATTTCCTTCAGTCGGCCTGGATGCCGTTGTCCTAAGTGAGTTTGCTGTACAGAATGAGCTGATCTTGAATGGCTTGAGGCAAGCCTTAACGGGGTGACTTTAGATTTAATTTTAAAAAAGCAGGCCCACAGGC
>JBIKHR010000304.1:0-3605 GCA_044362035.1 Polaromonas sp.
CGATGGCTGCAATGCGGGTGTCATCGTCACCGGCAAAACGTTGCTGGCTGCTCAAAGCCGCCTCGTCCACCTCGACCTCATGCCCCAGGGCCTTGAGGCGCGCTAGCCCGCGCTTGAAACTGGCCTTGTCGCGCACGGCGCTGGAGGGTGAGTAAATGTAGATATGTTTTTTCACGAGCACGAGTATCCCACCGGCAACAGCTTGAAAAATTCAGGGGGTGTAGATGTCACCAAGTGCCTCAGCCAGACTGCTGAAGATCCGGCCGTGCCAGGTGGTTTGCTTCCCGCCGTCCACAGGGTCTTGCGTCATGCGCGCAAACGCCTGCAGCGCCGCCGCATGTCCGCTGTCCGGAAACGGGGCTTTGCAAGCCGCTTCATCCGCCTCTGTATCGATCGTTTGAGCCGGCAAGTTCACGCGCAGCAGCCCGCGGTATCGCTGTGGCGCGTCCGTAGGCAGCGACAAGCCAGGCCAGCCACTGCCCTGCGGCAGCACCAGCACGATGTTTTTCAGGTCCAGTCGCTCGACGAGTGCGGCCAGCGTTTTCTGGTGGAAATCGAGGCGGTGAAAAGCATCTTTTTTGGGCTTGTCACTCTTGCCAAAGCCGATCATGTCGGGCGCCACCACGCGGTGGCCTGCGGCCAGCATGGTGGGGATCATCCGGTTGAACATATAGCTCCAGCAGGTGCTGTCGTGCAGACACAAGAAAGTCAGTGAGCCGGCTTGTCCGGCTGCTGCGGCCTCGTCCAGGTAATGCAGGCGCAAGCCGCCCAGTGATTGCAGATCGCTGATGTAATGCGCTTGCCAGGGGTACGCAGGCAAGCCATCGAAAGCGGCTTCAGGCGTGCGCAGGGCCATGTCTTGCAGGGGGTGATTGAGCCGCGCGGCTTCGCGCTGGGCGGCCCGGCGCTCACCAAAAAAAGTTTGTAGCAACGCACCGCACTCAGCGGCCAGCACGCCGCCTTGCACGGCGGTCTGGTGGTTGAGGCGCGCCTCGGTAAACAAGTTGAGCACCGAGCCGGCTGTACCTGTCTTGGGGTCGGCCGCCCCAAACACCACCCGCTTGAGCCGTGCATGCAGCATGGCGCCACTGCACATGGCGCAGGGCTCCAGCGTCACATAGAGTTCGCAGTCATCCAGCCGGTAGTTGCCCAGCGCTGCGGCCGCCGCACGCAGCGCAACGATCTCGGCATGCGCGGTCGGGTCGTGCGCGTCAACGGGTGCGTTGCGGCCGGTGGCAATCACCTGCCCGCCTTTGACCACGACGGCCCCCACGGGCACTTCACCGGCGGCCATGGCCGCGCGGGCTTCGGCCAGGGCCAGTTGCATGAAGTGCTGCTCGGTCATGCGGCGCTGTCGCCCACGCTGGCTTTTTCGGCTTTCAGGCGCAGCATCCAGTTGGCCAGCGTACGCTGATCTTCTGTACCGCCGGCGTACATGTTGACGGTGGCATCATGCGCTTCGGGCCGGTGTTGATTGACCTTGAGTTTGCATTCAAAACCTGTCACCCGGAGTTCAAACCCCACCATGCCGCCCAGCATCATGCGCTGGTAATCCGGCGACAGTGAACGCCACTGCGCGGCGTAAGCCGGCTCGTGCTCTCCAATGAGTTTTTTCAGCAACGCGTCCTTGGCCTCAGGCTCGTCGATCAGCGTGGCCTCAACTGTGCAATGCACGGCAAGGTAGTTCCAGGTCGGCACACGAACGAGGTCGGGATAGACCTGGGGGGACAGGTAAGCGTGCGCCCCGAGAAAAGTAACTACGGCTTGCGGTCGCTGCTGCAAAAACCGCCAGTGCGGATTGCCGCGGGCCACATGGCCCAGCAAAACGGGGTCCAGATCCTCCTGGCCGGCGATTTCGTCTTGAAGTTGCAGCGGTAAATGCGTCACAAAGGGCAAGCCCTTGTCGTCAATACTGATCAGGCTGGCAAACGGGTCCGCGCGCATCAGCGGCACCGCGTGCCGGATCCATTCACCTTTGAAATGTACTGGCAAGTACATACGCTGATATCCCGGCAGAGTTAAGTGGCGGCCTGAGCAATCTGCCGCAAGGCCTGCTCAAACACCTCGACTGGCTGGCCACCGGAGATCAAGTGGCGGTCATTGATGATGACGGCCGGCACCGAGTGAATGCCCTGAGACTGGTAGAACTGCTCGCTTTCACGCACTTCGATGGCGTACTCGTCAGAGTTCAAAATCTCTGCCGCTCGCTGAGCATCAAGTCCCGCTGATTGCGCCACTTTGATCAATACGGCGTGCGAGGCAGGGCTTTCACCATCCGTGAAATAGGCCTTGAAGAGCCCTTCTTTGAGCGCCTTCTGTTGGTCTGCGCCTACCGTGTGCGCCCAATGCAGCAAGCGATGCGCGTCAAAGGTGTTGTAAGTTCGGCTGCGCCCACCACCGTCTGCATTGGTGCCACTGAAGGTAAAGCCCAAGGCCGCACCCCGCTCCCGGATCACCGCCCGGTTGGCTTCTGCTTGCGCCTCTGAAATACCGTACTTTTGGGTGATGTGTTCGGTGATGTCCTGGCCTTCAGGCCCCATGGTCGGGTTCAGCTCGAAGGGCTGAAAGTGCAGCGTTGCGCTGATGTCAGGGCTGACCCGGGCCAGGGCCTGGTCAAAAGCCCGCAGGCCGACCACGCACCAGGGGCAGGAGATATCAGAGACGAAATCAATTTTCAGGTGTGTGCTCATAGGGTGTTACTAGTTTATTTCCGCTCAAAGCTTGGACTCGATGAAGTCAAGAAGCAGCTTCTGAAGCCGCTGCCGGTCGGAAGCACTCGCGCCACGCGACTGGTAGCTCACGCTGTAGCCGACTTTGCGAATTGATGAAGAAAAATCTGAAAACATCATGCCGTGCCCCCCGCCTTCGATCAGCTCAAAGCGGATATCAAAACCTTCCTGTTTCATTGTCTGAAACCAGCCTAAGGGCGATGGCATCGATTTGTCATAACCAACATCTTTGTTGCAAATCGCACCAAATCCTGCAGGGGCCAGCGCATAAAAATCATTGAGCGGGCATGGGTTTCCCCTTGAGTGCATGAAGTCATTGGGGAGCACACCGCCATAAACATCGGCCGAGCCGTAAAGCATCAACAGCGGAACATTGAGAGCACTTGGAAAACCAATACCCGCCGACGGACTTCCCTCCGCAATGACACCTCTGACATGCGCCGGATCCACCGCGCCAGCCAAATTGATGGATACGCTTCCACCATTGGAAAGACCTTGAATAAAAATGCGGGAGGCATCAATTTTTTCATGATGGATAACCCATTGATAGGCACCGTAAGCCGCCTTGTAGAGCATTTTTTGCCTCGCAGCATTGCTCATTTGGTAAGTCACCAGGTTCGATCCTGATGACAAACCGTTCATTTCAAAAGCGTCAAAAACAAGGGTTGCGTAGCCTTGTTTATTCATCAAGCGCGCGAAATCCGTCTCATAACCACCCAAGCCGCCACCGCCATGCACAACGATGACCAGCGGGGGCTTCATGCCCCGCTTGGGCGCAAAGAATGCGGGGCTATCTAAACTTACCGATCGATGGCAGGGATCAAAGTCCGCCAGGACCCCTGTCACAGACTTGATAGGGCCAGCATCAACGACAGT
>JBIKHR010000305.1:0-3590 GCA_044362035.1 Polaromonas sp.
GGGCATGCGCCTCGAAAGCTGGCCACCCGCCGGCCTGGACAAGCGTTCATAAAAATTGGCCCCGACAAGCGGGGCAGTGCACGGGCAGTACCTGACACGGCTGCCTGAATTAAAAAACTGGAAGGAAACAAGCACATGCGACACGGACACGGACTACGTAAACTCAACCGCACCAGCTCACACCGCCTGGCGATGCTGCGCAACATGATGAACTCGCTGATTCAGCACGAAGCCATCAAGACCACGCTGCCAAAAGCCAAAGAACTGCGCCGTGTGGTTGAGCCCATGATCACGCTGGCCAAAGAGCCCACTCTGGCCAACAAGCGCCTGGCTTTCGACCGTCTGCGTGACCGCGACATGGTCGTCAAGCTCTTCGCTGAACTCGGCCCACGTTATAAAGCACGTCCAGGGGGCTACACACGCATCTTGAAGATGGGCTTTCGCGTTGGTGACAACGCCCCGATGGCCCTCGTCGAGCTGGTTGATCGTCCAGACGTGAGCGAAGATGCAGTGACAGACGGCGCCAAGGCCGAATAAGCGTTATAATTTAAACATACCGCGCGGTGGAGCAGCCTGGTAGCTCGTTGGGCTCATAACCCAAAGGTCGTAAGTTCAAATCTTGCCCGCGCAACCAAAAACCAAGCATCTTGCTTGTCAATGAAGCCCTCTTAACCGAGGGCTTTTTTGTTTTTACTCTCAGCCCTTTCAGACCGCGGTTTTGGCGCACGGGCCGCATTTGAAAATATCTGCGCACTCAAATTGTTCCGCAGGACAACGCGCAAGGCTGACCAATCCCGAACATCCAGGTGCATCGCAGGTTTGACGGGCGCGGTGTAAAGCGAACTCACGTTGGACTGAATGTGTTCGACCAGCACACACGCCGGCCAGTTGCATTTTTTATGCAAATAAAACAGACATTAATTTAGTACTTCTAATGTATAAAATGGCTTTAAATAAATTATTATTACTAAAAATATAGTGCCGGCTGCATCTGCAAAAGTCCGGCGAGATGTGTCACTGCAACCCGACAGGCGCCAATTTGTCCAAATATGCACAGCAATTGTTGCAAGGCATGCGGCTCAGCGAGGCGCGCATACGGCATGTGCAGCCACTGCTGACGATTCGCTCGTTTGATGAAGGGGCGATGATCTGGGCCAGAGGCTGCAGCGTGCAGGCCTGGAACTGCGTCATGACCGGCTATGTGGCTGCCGGCGTGCCGGTGCAGCGCGGCGGCCGGATGCCCTTGCACTTGTTCGGGCCCGATGCCTGGTTTGGCGAGCAGGCGCTGCTGGACGGGCAGCCCAGCGATCTTGACTACATCTGCCTGACGCCGGTGGAAGTGATCGGCATGAGCCAGGCATGCCTGCAAGAAGCCAGGCGCGCAGAGCCTGATTTTTCAGATGCTCTGCTGCAACAGATGGCTTGGCGCGCACGGCAGCACACGGCCATGATGGCGGTGATGCGAACGGGTTGCATATCACTGCGCCTGATCAGTGGCCTGGCGCAGTTTGCCCAAGCACAGTCCTTGCAAGCGGCAGAAAGGGTATCTGATTGCGACGTGGTGGACATTCCCATCGGGCAAGACAAGATTGCCGCTTTGTGCGGCATTTCACGCACCTTGTTTTCAGCCGGCCTGCAACACTTGGTCAAGGCCGGTTGGGTCAAGGTGCGATATGGCGCTATGGAATTGCAGTCGGCGCAGGCCTGGCGGATTTTTGCGCAACGCCAACGCGACAGTCCGGGCCTGAACAGCCGCCCTTCTATGGCAGAACTGTTGACCGATTTGGCGCTTGCACGCGTTTCGGGCCACAGGCTTTCCAATAGCAGGCTCAGTCCGGTAGCACCGCCGTGACTTCGATCTCGATCTTGGCGCGATCTTCTACCAGACCACTGACTTCAACGCAGCTCATGGCAGGGAAATTCTTGCCGATGACCTCGCGGTAAACCGCACCCAACTCTTTGAGCCGGGCACTGTATTCGTGGCGATCGATCACGTACCAGGTCATGCGCACCATGTGCTCGGGTCCAGCGCCGCCGGCGCGCAGCACGGCCACGATGTTGAGCAGGGCCTGGCGCGTCTGGGCGATGAAGTCATCGCTTTCAAACTGCTGCTGGGCATTCCAGCCGATCTGGCCGCCAACAAAGAGCAGGCTGCCACGCGCCATCACGCCGTTGGCATAGCCTTTGGGTGCAAGCCAGTCTGGGGGTTGCAGTGTTTTCATAACTTGTTCAATGGGTTGTATTGGCTTGGAAAAAGGCTGGTGGCGGCATCAGGCATGGCGCAATTTGAAGCGTTGCAGTTTGCCGGTATCGGTGCGCGGCAGCGCCGTCAAAAACTCGATCTGGCGCGGGTACTTGAACGGGGCGAGCATGGCCTTGACATGGTCTTGTAGGGTTTTGACCATGGCGGCGTCAGCAGGCTGGCCAGGCTTGAGCACGACAAAGGCCTTGACCACCATGCCGCGTTCTTCATCGGCCACGCCGATCACGCCACACTCGGCCACGGCCGGGTGTTTGAGCAGAGCGTCCTCGACCTCCGGGCCACCGACGTTGTAGCCCGAGGTGATGATCATGTCGTCGTCGCGGGCCTGAAAGAAAAAGTAACCGTCTTCATCTTGAATGAAGGCGTCGCCCGGGTAGTTCCACCCGGCCTTGACGTATTTTTGTTGGCGCTCGTCCAGCATGTAACGGCAGCCGGTCGGGCCCATCACTGCCAGCTTGCCGATGCTACCGCGTGGCAACTCACGGCCTTCGGCATCGACCACCTTGGCGGTGTAGCCCGGTACCACCTTGCCGATGGCACCGCGCCGCACTTCCTCCGGCGGCGAGGAGATGAAAATATGAAACATCTCTGTGGCACCAATGCCATCGGTCATTTCGATGCCGGTGGCCTCTTTCCAGAGCTGGCGCGTGGCGTCGGGCAGGCCTTCGCCTGCGCTCACGCACACGCGCAGCCGGGGCATGGGTGTGTCGCGCGCAAACACCGCCATCTGCCGGTAGAAAGTGGGCGCGGTGTAGCAAATGGTGGCGCCCACATCGGCCATCAACTGCACCATGGCTTGCGGTGTGTAGGGCACACCGGGAAACAGCACTGAGGCGCCGGCCCACATCGGGAAAATCAGCAAGCCGCCCAGCCCGAAGGTGAAAGCCAGCGGCGGCGAGCCCATGACGATGTCATCAGGTGTGGCGCGCAGCACGTGGCGAGGCCAGGTTTCGCAATAAGCCAGCACGTCACGATGGGTGTGAACGGCGGCCTTGGGCGAGCCCGTGGTGCCCGAGGTGAAGGCCAGAATAGCGATGTCGTCGGCTGAGGTCGGACAGGCCGTAGCCAAACCGTTTTTTGCTGCGGCCAGCGCCTCGAGCGCGGCAGGGTTGTCCGGCTGGTTAAAAGCAATCAGGGTTTTGAGTTGCGGCTGCTGCGCTTGCGCCGTTTGCAGTTCAGCCAAGAGCTTGCCATCGCACAAGGCCAGGGCCGGCTCGGCTTTGAGAATGACCTCGGCGAGTTCCTTGGCGCGCAGCAGCGGCATGGTCGTCACCGCCACCAGCCCGGCGTGCACCGAGCCCAGCCAGGCCAGTGCCATGTTCACTGA
>JBIKHR010000306.1:0-3587 GCA_044362035.1 Polaromonas sp.
GTGCTGCTGGCAGCCATCGGGCTGCTGGCGGGCGGGCGCTGGGCCCGCCGCTGCATCTTCACCGGGCTGGTATCGCTCTGGCTGTTGTCATGCAACGGCGTGGCCGTCTGGCTGGCAGAGCGGGCGCTACCGCAAGTCAGCGCGCTGGCACCGGCGCAGCTCAGCCAGTTGCGCAATGCGGGTGTGCAAGCTGTGGTGGTGCTGGGCGGCGGCGTGCAGGCGCTGGCGCCCGAATACGGCCAGCCCCAACCCAGCGAAGCCACGGCCGCGCGCCTGCGTTACGGTTTCATGCTGGCCCAGCGCGCCGGTTTGCCCCTGGGCTTTGCCGGCGGCGTCGGCTGGGGCAATGCCGGTCAAGACTCCCCCAGCGAGGCCAGCGCAGCCCAAAGTTTTGCAGCAGGACAAGGCCAGGTGCTGCGCTGGCTCGATGCGCAGTCGCGCGACACCGCCGAGAACGCCAGCCGCATGCAAGCCCTGCTGGCCGCCGATGGCATTCACCACATTGCACTGGTCACGCACGCCTGGCACATGCCGCGCAGCCAGGCCCTGTTTGAGAAAGCCGGCCTGCAGGTGCTGCCCGCGCCCATGGGTTTTGTGCTGCCAAGTGAGCGACCACTGCTGGAATGGCTGCCGTCGGCCCGCGGGCTCACAGCATCCCGACAAGTGCTGCGCGAATGGTTGGCCCTGCGGCTGAAATAAGGTGAGCAGCCCGACCCGGCGCGGTGCACCAGCTTGACCAGCCGGTACCCCGGCGCTACATTACTAACCAATCAGTCAGTAATAAACACCCTCCCCGCCTGATGCCGACGACTCCTCTTTTTTGCGCTCCCGACACCGGACCGGCCCCCAAACGGGCGCGGCGCAAAGAAGCGCGTCCGGGTGAGTTGCTTGTCGCCGCACTGGACCTGTTTGTTGAAAAAGGTTTTGCCGCCACCCGCATGGAAGAAGTCGCTTCCCGCGCCGGCGTTTCCAAGGGCACGGTGTTTTTGTATTTCAGTAGCAAGGAAGAGCTTTTCAAGGCCGTGGTCCGCCACAACATTTCCGGCCGGTTTCCGCAATGGAATGCCGAGTTTGAAAGCTTTCGCGGCAGCGGCAGCGAGATGCTGCGTTACTGCATGCAGAGCTGGTGGGACGGCGTGGGCGCCACCCAAGCCTCGGGCATCAGCAAGCTGATGGTCAGCGAGGGCCGCAACTTTCCTGAGATCGCCGCCTTCTACCAAAGCGAAGTCGTCGCGCCCGGCCACCAGTTGATCCGGCGGGTGCTGCAGCGCGGCATAGACCGCGGTGAATTCCGCGACCTTGATCTGGACCAAGCCGTTTACGGCGTCATTGCGTCCATGATGTTTTTGATCCTGTCGAAACACTCGATGGGCATGTGCCTGAAAGATGACATGAACCTGGACCCTCACGCCTACATCGCCTGCCAGGCGGACATTTTTGCGCGCGGCCTGTCGCGTGGGGGCCGCGTATGAAGCGCAGCACCGGATGGCTTTTGGCCGCCCTCGCCGCCATCGCCATCGCGCTGGCGCTGGGCCGCGCCCTCACCGCACGCCAGCACGCCACGCCGGCGGCCACGGGCGCAGCTGCCCTGATTGAGCTGGCCGCCAGCGATGTGGCACCGGCCAAGCTGCAGGAAATCACGCAAGGCCTGCCCGTCACTGGCACGCTCAAGGCGGTCAACTCGGCTATCGTCAAAGCCCGTGTGGCCGGCGAGTTGCAGGCCCTGACCGTGCGCGAAGGCGACACAGTCACGGCCGGCCAGGTGCTGGCCCGGATTGACGCCGGCGAATACCAGTCCCGCTTGCAACAAGCCCAGCAGCAAGCTGACGCCGCGCTGGCCCAGGTCGACATTGCCCAGCGCCAGTTTGCCAATAACAAGGCGCTGGTAGACCAGGGCTTTATTTCCAAAACTGCACTCGATACTTCACTGGCCAATCTGCAGGCCGCACAGGCCACGCACAAAGCGGCGCTGGCCGCGGCCGACATCGCCCGCAAATCGCTGAACGACACGGTGCTCAAGGCGCCGATTGCCGGCCAGATTTCGCAGCGCCTCGCGCAACCTGGCGAACGCGTTGGTGTAGACACCCGCATCCTGGAGATCGTGGATTTGCGCCGGCTCGAGCTGGAAGCCACCCTGGCTGCCATCGACACGCTGGGGCTGCAACCGGGCCAGACCGCCAAACTGCGCGTCGAAGGCGCGGGCGGACCCGTGATGGCGCGCTTGGCGCGCATCAACCCGAGCGCCCAGACCGGCAACCGCAGCGTGCTCATTTACCTCAGCATCGAGCAGCCTCAAGGGCAAAAAATCTCGCTGCGCCAAGGCCTCTTTGCTGAAGGCACGTTGAGCACCGGCAGCAGCCGCCTGCTGGCCGTGCCCGTCAGCAGCGTGCGAACCAACCAGGTGCTGCCTTTTGTGCAGCTGGTCGTGCAAGGCAAGGTGCAGCACCAGAGCGTGGTGCTGGGCCAGCGCGGCATGGTCAACAGCGAAGCCATGGTGGCGGTAGAGGGCCTGAACGAGGGCGATATCGTCATTCAGGGCTCGGCCGGTCTGCTCAGACCGGGCAGCACCGTGCAGTTCACGCCAGCCGGTAGCCCCGCGCCGGCAGCGTCTGCAGCGTCTGTAGCCAAGCCCGTTCGCTAAGCCGCCCGCCATGTGGTTCACCCGCGTCAGCCTGCACAACCCCGTCTTTGCCACCATGGCCATGCTGGCCATCGTGGTGCTGGGTCTGTTTTCTTACCAGCGCCTGAGCGTTGACCAGTTCCCCAACATCGATTTCCCGGTGGTGGTGGTCACCGCCGACTACCCTGGCGCCTCGCCGGAAATTGTTGAGAGCGAAGTCACCAAGAAAATTGAAGAAGGCGTCAATGCCATTGCCGGCATCAGCAGCCTGACCTCGCGCAGCTACGAAAGCCAGTCGGTCGTCATCATCGAATTCCAGCTGCATGTGGACGGCCGCAAGGCCGCCGAAGATGTGCGCGAGAAAATTGCCGCCTTGCGCCCCAGCCTGCGCACCGAAATCAAAGAGCCTCGGGTGCTGCGCTTTGACCCGGCCAGCCGCCCCGTCTGGTCGGTGGCCGTGCTGTCTGACAACGCTGTCGGCGACACCGGCAGCCAGTCAGTGCAGCTGACCAACTGGGCCGATCAGGTGCTGAAAAAGCGGCTGGAAAATGTGCGCGGCGTCGGCTCCATCACACTGGTGGGCGGCACCAAGCGCGAAATCAATCTCTACCTCAACCCGCAAGCCATGGCATCCATGGGCATCACCGCCGAGCAGGTGGCCAATGCGGTTCGCAGTGAAAACCAGGACTTGCCGTTGGGCGCCATTCGCTCGCTCTCGCAAGAGCGCGTCATCAAGATCGATGCCCGCATCAAACGACCGGAAGATTTCGGCAAGATCATCGTCGCGCGCCGAAATGGCATGGCCATCACGCTGGACCGGCTGGCCACCGTCAAAGACGGTGCGCAGGAAATTGACAGCCTGGCCCTGCGCAACGGCCAGCGCACGCTGCTTTTGAATGTGCAAAAAGCGCAAGACGAAAACACCATCACCGTGGTTGACGGCCTGAACAAAGCGCTGACCGACATC
>JBIKHR010000307.1:0-3579 GCA_044362035.1 Polaromonas sp.
AGGGCCGCAGCGACTTCCTGGTGTTTGACTGCAACGATCTTGTCGAGAATGTCACTCATGGTGGGCTTGTAGGTTGAGGATGGAAAAAGTCAGGCGCGGTGGGTGGCAGCCACCAGCTCGTCGAGCTTGCGGCGGGCCGCACCCGAGGCGATGGCAGCCCGGGCCAGTGCCAAGCCGCCTTTCAGGCTGTCGGCCAGATTGGCGGCATACAGCGCCGCACCGGCATTGAGCGCGACGATGTCACTGGCAGCGCCGGGCTCGCCATTGAGCACGCCCGTCAGCATCTGCATCGACTGTTCGGGCGTTTCCACGCGCAGCGCGCGGTTGCTGGCCATCGGCAGGCCGAAGTCTTCCGGGTGGATTTCATACTCGGTGATCTCGCCGTTTTTGAGCTCGCCAATCACTGTGGCTGCGCCCAGGCTGATCTCGTCCAGGCCGTCTTTGCCGTAGACCACCAGCGCATGCTCGGCGCCCAGTCTTTGCAGTGCGCGCACCTGAATACCGACCAGGTCGGAGTGAAATACGCCCATCAAAATATGGGGTGCATCGGCCGGGTTGGTCAGCGGGCCCAGGATGTTGAAGATGGTGCGCACGCCGAGTTCCTTGCGGATGGGCGCAACGTTTTTCATGGCCGGGTGATGGTTGGGCGCGAACATGAAGCCAATACCGACCTCCTCAATGCAGCGGGCAATGGCGGCGGGTTGCAAGTTGATGTTCAGGCCCAGTGCTTCGAGCACGTCGGCGCTGCCGCTCTTGCTGCTGACGCTTCGCCCGCCGTGCTTGCTGACCTTGGCGCCGGCCGCAGCCGCCACAAACATGGCGCAGGTCGAGATGTTGAAGGTGTGCGAGCCGTCACCGCCGGTGCCGACGATGTCCACCAGGTTCGTCTTGTCGGCCACCAGGACCTTGGTCGAGAACTCGCGCATGACTTGCGCGGCCGCCGTGATCTCGCCGATGGTTTCCTTCTTCACGCGCAAGCCGGTGATCAACGCGGCCATCATGACGGGGGACATCTCGCCGCTCATGATCAGCCGCATGATGTGCAGCATCTCGTCGTGAAAAATCTCTCGATGCTCGATGGTGCGCTGCAGCGCTTCCTGGGGGGTGATCTTGGATGTGGAGGGCATGGGATGCTTTCAGGAACGAATCTGATCAGACGGAGTGAAAAAAAAGAATCAGGCCGGATTGTCCGACAAGGCCAGCTTCAGGCCAAAGCCGACAAACATCAGGCCGGCCAGCTGGTCGAGCCGGTGCAGGCCGCGCTGAACCGCCCTGACGCGGCGCGCCATCCAAGCCGCCGCTAGCGCCCAGCCGACATGGACCGGTATGGCATTGAGGTTGAACAACACGCCCAGCAAGACAAAAGCCAGCATCTTGTTGCTTTCACCCCGGGCGATGAACTGCGGCACAAAGGCCAGAAAGAAAATGGCCACCTTGGGGTTCAGCACGTTGGTCCAGAAACCACCCAGAAACACCTGGCGCAAGGAAGCCGCCGGTGCGGGCGCAGGGGCATCAGGCCAGGCAACGGGCTGGCCGGCAGCCGGTGCGCGCGCCAGCAGCAAGCGCACACCCGTCCACAGCAGATAGGCCGCACCCGCGTACTTGAGCACAGCAAAGGTGGTGCTGGAGGCGGCCAGCAGAGCGCCAACGCCCACCGCCGCCGCGGCCACATGGACAAAGCAACCCGCCGTGATGCCCAGACCGGCCAACACGCCGGCCCGCACACCGGCGCGCAGCGTGTTCGACACGATGTACAGCACGTCCGGGCCCGGCGTCAGGTTGAGCAGCCAGCCTGCGGCGATGAACAGCAGGATTTGGTCGGTGGGCATCCGGCTTGGGCTCAGTACACCGCAGCGCGGCCGGCAGCAGGCGCGCTGGCTGAGGCCGCGCCCTGGCTGAAGAAGGACTGGACTGCGCCCACAGCGCGGTCAATGCCCGCCGCGTCCACGTCCAGATGGGTGACAAAGCGAAGGCCGATGAGGCCGGTGGCCAGCACGCCGCGCGCTTTCAGGAAGGCCAGCAAGTCAGGGCCCCGGCCATCGGCCACATCGACAAACACGATATTGGTTTGTGCCGAGCGAACTTGCAAACCGTCAATGCCTTGCAAGCCCTGCGCCAAACGCTGCGCCAGCGCGTGGTCGTCGGCCAGACGCGCCAGGTGGTGTTCGAGCGCATGGCTGGCTGCCGCCGCCAGAAGGCCCGTTTGGCGCATGCCGCCGCCGGCCATCTTGCGCACGCGGTGGGCGCGCGCAATCAGCGCTTTGCTGCCGCACAGGGCCGAACCCACGGGCGCGCCCAGGCCCTTGCTGAAGCACACCGACACGCTGTCAAAGTGGCTGGCAATGCGCCGCGCTGCCAAGGCCACCAATTCTCCAGAAAGTTCGTCCTGAACGGACAATTCAGCTTGCGCCAACGCTGCCGCTGCATTGAACAGGCGCGCGCCGTCCAGGTGCGCTGCCAGCCCGTGCTGGCGCGCCAGAGCCGTGGCCTGCGCCAGATAGTCCGCAGGCATGGGGTGACCGTTCCAGGTGTTTTCCAGGCACAACAAACGGGTGCGGGCAAAGTGGCTGTCGTCGGGCTTGATGGCATTGGCGATATCGGCCAGCGCCATCTGGCCCGTGGCGTTTTGCAGCAGCGGCTGCGGCTGGATGCTGCCCAGCACCGCCGCGCCACCGCCCTCATAGCGGTAGGTGTGCGCCGATTGGCCGACGATGTATTCGTCGCCGCGCTGGCAGTGCGCCATCAGGCCGCACAAATTGCTTTGCGTGCCGGTGGGCATGAACAGGGCCGCCTCAAAACCCAGCATGTCCGCCACGCACTCTTGCAGGGCGTTGACCGATGGGTCGTCGCCAAACACGTCGTCGCCCAAAGGCGCGGCAAAAATGGCCTCGCGCATGGCGGCCGTGGGCCGGGTCACGGTGTCGCTGCGCAGGTCAACGATGGGCTTCATGGGTGGCCTTTATTGCAAGAAGTTTTTCAGCATGGCATGGCCGTGCTCGGTCAGGATGGACTCGGGATGAAACTGCACGCCTTGTATGGGCAAGCTGCGGTGCCGCACGCCCATGATCTCGCCGTCATCGGTCCAGGCCGTGAGCTCAAGCTCGGCCGGGCAACTGCTGCGCTCAATGGCCAGCGAGTGGTAGCGGTTGACGGTGAACTGCGCCGGCAAACCGGCAAAAACACCTTGCTGCGTGGTGCTGATGACGCTGGTCTTGCCGTGCATCAGCTGCCGGGCGCGCACGATCTTGCCGCCGAAGGCCGCACCGATCGCCTGATGCCCGAGGCAGACGCCAAGGATGGGCAGCTTGCCGGCAAAGTGCTGGATCGCCGCCACCGAAATACCCGCCTCGGCCGGTGAACACGGCCCTGGCGAAATCACCAGATGCGTGGGTGCGTGGGCGGTGATGTCGGCCAGCGACACCTCGTCGTTACGCACCACCGTGACCGCAGCGCCCAACTCGCCAAAGTACTGAACGATGTTGTAGGTGAACGAGTCGTAGTTGTCGACCATCAGAATTTTGGCGTTCATTCCAGCCCCTCTTCCACCAGTTCGCTGGCGCGCAGCAAGGCCCGCGCCTT
>JBIKHR010000308.1:0-3570 GCA_044362035.1 Polaromonas sp.
CAATGCCACGGCCTCGACCGTCGAGCAGCATTTCTACAGCGTGGGCGCAGACGACAAGCGCCGTGCCTTGCACCAGATTCTCAAAACCCGCGGCATCAAGCAGGCTTTCGTGTTCGTCAACAGCAAACTTGGCTGTGCGCGGCTGGCCCGCTCGCTCGAGCGCGAAGGCTTGAAGACGACAGCGCTGCACGGCGACAAGAGCCAGGACGAGCGTTTGAAAGCGCTCGAGGCTTTCAAAAAGGGCGAAGTCGATTTGCTGGTCTGCACCGACGTTGCGGCCCGTGGTCTGGACATCAAGGATGTGCCGGCGGTGTTTAACTTTGATGTACCTTTCAACGCCGAAGATTATGTGCACCGCATCGGCCGCACAGGCCGCGCCGGCGCATCGGGGCTGGCCGTCAGTTTTGTCGCTCCCAGCGACACGCGCCTGGTGGCCGACATTCAAAAGCTGATCAATGCCAAGCTCGAGATCGAGCCGGTGGAGTTTGATGAAGACCGTCCGCGCATCAGCGAGCAGGGCCGCATCAACGATGGCCGTCGCATGTACCGCGAGGCCGAAGGCTCCGAACAGCCGGACGAGCCTGGCGCGCCTGTCCCGCGTGAGCGCCGAGAGGCCCGTGAAACGCGCGAGCCGCGTGAGCGCCGCGAATACGCACCTCGACGCTCCAACGCGCCGCGTGACCCCATTTTTGACCAGCCTTATGAGTCCAGCCTGCCGTCCCAAGCCCAGCCGGCCTGGGAAGCTGCCGCCAAGACGGCCGCACCGCGCGGTTTTTCGGCCAATATCAAGCCCAAGAAAAAAGTCGCTGCACTGTTCAAGACGGTGACCGAACCCCAGACTTGAGCGCTTCGCAGTCCACCGACACCAGCTCGTAGCTGCCTGCGGCCTGGCCCAGCCGCGCTGCTGTCAGACAGCCGCCCCACACGCAACCGGTGTCCAGCGCCAGGGTGTTCTGGCGTATTCGGGGCGTCGGGTCGCTGGCGCCCAGGCCTACCGTAGACCAGTGACCAAAGGCGATCGGCGTGCCGGCGCTCAGGCGCTCTGGCACCTGAAACCAGGGCAAGAACCCCGCGGGCCCTGTGTTGGCGGCCCCCTTGGTGCGGAACTCCATTTCACCGTCCGGGGTGCAAAAACGCAGACGCGTCAGCGCGTTGACGATCACGCGCAGCCGGTCGTTGCCGGCCAGGCTCTCGCTCCAGCGCGCCGGCGTGTTGCCGTACATGCCGGTTAAAAAATCCAGCAGCTGCGGGCCGCGCAGCGCCTGCTCGACTTCGCCGGCGAGTACCAGCGTGCGCGCCACAGTCCACTGCGGCAACACGCCGGCGTGCACCAGCAGCCAGCCCTGCGTCTGGATTGCCATGTGCTGATGGCGAACCCAGTCCAGCCAGGCGGCGCAGTCCGGCGCTTGCAGAATCGCGTCCAGCGTATCGCCCCGGTGTTGCGGCCGCAGGCCGTAGCCCACCATCAGCAGATGCAGGTCATGGTTGCCCAGCAGGCATTGGGCGGCGCTGCCCATCTGCACCAGCGTTTGCAGCAGCGCCAGCGAGTCGGGCCCGCGGTTCACCAGGTCACCGAGCAGGTAAACCGTGTCGCGACTGGGCGAAAAATCAATCGTGCGCAGCAGACGCTGCAAGGGTTCGTGACAGCCCTGCAGGTCACCGATGAAGTAAAGTGCCATGTGTTTATTTTCGTCTGCTTCCATGGAAATCCTGCTGATCGTTCTGCTGACCCTGCTCAATGGCGTGTTTGCCATGTCGGAGATGGCGCTCGCCTCGAGCCGCAAGGCCAGGCTGACGGCCACCGCTGAAGCCGGCGACAAGGGCTCCCGGGCGGCCCTGGACCTGCTGGACAACCCGACGCAGTTTTTGTCTTCGGTGCAGGTCGGCATCACCTCCATTGGCATGCTCAACGGCATCATCGGCGAGGCGGCTTTCAGTGGCGACTTGTCGACCCTGATTCAAACCTGGGGCGTGTCAGTGCGCGCTGCCGACATCTCGGCCACGGCCGTGGTGGTGGTGGTCATCACTTACATCACCATTGTCTTTGGCGAGCTGGTGCCCAAGCGCATCGGCCAGTTGTATCCCGAAACCGTGGCGCGTCTGATTGCCCGCCCGATGGTGTGGGTGGCCAAGGGCGCAAGCCCTTTTGTGACTTTGCTCTCCTTCAGCACGCACGCCGTGCTCAAGCTGCTGCGCGTGGACAACGCTGCCAGCCGCGCTGTGACTGAGGAAGAAATCACCGCCAGCTTGGAAGAGGGCGTGAGCGCCGGCCTGATTGAGGAGCATGAACACCAGATGGTGCAAAACGTCTTTTTGCTCGACGACCGCCTACTGCCTTCGCTCATGTTGCCGCGTTCTGAAATCAAATGGCTGGACGCCACAGACACGGTGACCCAGGCCCTTGAAAAAGCCAGTACCTGCGGGCATTCCTGGTACCCGGTCTGCCGCGGGGGCCTGGACGACGTGGTCGGCGTGATCAGGCTGGCCGACCTGCTGGTCAATCGCCAGCCCGCCGTCGGCACCAACGCCAATGCCCCGGCGCAAGAGAGCCGGGTCGGTGCCTATACGGTGCCCGCGGTGTTTGTGCCCGAGTCCCTGAGCGGCATGGAATTGCTGGAGCAGTTCCGCGAGCGCGCCACCCGCATCCTGCTGGTGGTCGATGAGTACGGCGTGGTGCAGGGCATGATGACGCCGCTGGACATGTTCGAGGCCATTACGGGCGAGCTGCAACCCGGCGCGCAGATCAACGCCTGGGCCACCGAGCGGACCGATGGCAGTTGGCTGCTCGACGGCGTGATGCCGGTGTCCGAGCTCAAGGCCAGGCTGGACATTCGGCAGTTACCGGCCGAAGAGCGTGGTCGCTACAACACCGTTGCCGGCTTGCTGCAAAGCGTGTCCGGCCGGCTGCCGGCGGCGGGGGAACGCGTTGAATGTGCCGGCTGGCGCTTTGAGGTGCTGGACCTTGACGGCAAGCGCATCGACAAGGTGCTGGCCAGCCGGCTCACTCTGCAGGACTGAGGCCGGAGCCCTAGGCCGTCAGGGCGCGGTGCCGGCCGGTCTGCCGGCCGGGCTGAGCGCTGGTGTGACCGCCGGGGTAACGGTGATCGTCACTTCATTGCCGCCGAAGCTGGAGGCCTGCATCTGAATCGTGGCCACGCGGTCGGCTTTGATGAAGGTTAGCAAGCTGAGTTTGGAGTACGAGCTGGAGGTCAGCGACCAACCCGCACCGGGCAGACCGTCCCGATAGTAAGCAAACAAGTTTTGCGGCTCGCCCGGCACCGTCAGGCTGATGCGGCCCATCCAGCGGTTGCCGGCACCCATCACCAGGGTGTCTTGCGGACGGATTGTTGCGCCCTGCGGAATCGGCATGTCACCAGCCAATTGCTTGGCTGACGGTTCGGGCGGTCCACCGCCGTCCTTGCCAGGCGAGGCCATGTCTACGCTGGCGCAAGCCATCAGCATGGAGGTGGCGCACAAGACGGTCAGGGACTGCAGGGTGTTCATGGTGGGGTTGTCAAAGCGGCAGCGCATACCGGCGTTTCCGGCTGCTCTCCGAGCTCATCCTTTAAG
>JBIKHR010000059.1:0-11650 GCA_044362035.1 Polaromonas sp.
GGTGGTTTCGGCTTGCAGTGTCAGGTCGCCGCTGCTGCGTGCCAGCTGCGCGTTAAAGCGCAGGTCCGGGCCGATCACGGCGTCCCATTCACCGTCAAATACCAAGGGCCCCGCCGCACCGGCGACCACTGTGGGCAAGCCAGCCAGCTCTGCCCATGCCAGCGGAATGCCCTTGATGTTGCCGGCGCTGCTGACTTGTCCGGCCTGCCAGCGGGTGGCCTGCCAGTTGATTGCGGCGGGGCTGGCAGCGCCGTTCCGGTTGGGGTTGATGGGCGCCTGCAAGCTGGCCTGGCCGGCACCGATGTCGATTTGCGCTGCTGCGCCTTGCAAGCTGAAGGCGCGTTGCGAAGCCAGCCGCCAGACGCCCGGGCCCCAAGCTGGGTCTTGCACAGACAGTTGCAGTTGTTGCACGCTGGCCTGCCAGCGCGGCGCGGCCCCTGCCTCGGCGCCGCCTTCGGCTTTCAGTGCCAGCTCAAAGCGGCGTGCGCCCAGTTGCGCCCGGCCGCTGGCGCTGACCTGAGCCTGGCTCAGGCGGCCATTGACGCTGGCTTGCACTTCACGCAGTTGCAGCGGGCCACTGGCTTGCTTGGTGGACGCTGACGCAGGCATGTGCCAGTTGAGCGCGGGCAGGTCCAGCGAGGCCTGCAGCTGCGGGTCGCGCCAGCCGCCTTGCCAGGCCAGTGACAGCTTGCCGCGACCGCGGGCGGCTGCTGCTTCAAGCGGGTTGGCCAGGCCGGGCAAGCCGCGCAGCCAGCTTAAGGCGCGCTGCGCATCGGCCGCTTTCACGCTGAGCTGGCCGGCCCCGTTGTCGGGACTCAAGGCGCCGTCTGCCGTCACGGCCAGGCCGGGCGCCGACAAGGACAGCTGCCCCTGACCAGCGAATGCCCGCGGCTGGTAACGCCCGCTGGCCGACAACGCGGCGTCTGCGCTGCGCAGCTGCAAGGCGCCCAGTTCCAGCGTGCCGCCGGCTACACCGTCTGCACCGGCCAGCCAACTGCCGCGCGCGCTGGCGTCTTGCAGATGCAGTTGCCCCAGCCACTGTTGCAGCGCGGTGCTCTCGCCCGTCGGCGTTGCTGCCGCAGGGGCTGCGGCACCGGCAGCTTTCAACACGACGTCAAACGACAGCGCCGGCCCGCGCGACTGTAAGGCCGCGTGACCGCTCAGGCGCTGCGCCGGGAGCGCCGCGTAGATGGTCGCCGGGTTGACCAGCGTCAGTTGCGCATCGACGTCCCAGTCCTTGCTGCCGCCGGGCGCCGTCCATTGCCCGCTGGCTTGCAGCCGGCCTTCGCCCAGACGGGCGTCCAGTGACTGCAGCAAGGCCTGGCCGCCGCGCCATTCCCCGCTAGCAGCGAGTTGCGCCACCGGCAAGCGGCCGCGGTCCCAGGGGCCGGGCTGCGTGTTTTGAAAATTGGCCTCCAGGCGCCAGGCGGGCTCGCCGGGGCTGCCCTGTGCTTGGACCTGCGGTTTAACCTGCACCGTGCCGGTGAGTTGGGTCTGTGGGGCTTGCGGCCAGAGGCGCGCCAAATCAAGCTGGCTGAAACTGGCCTGCACATCGACCAGCGCTTGCGCGCCCCAAGGCTGCACTTGCGCCTTCAGGCTGGCTTGCGGCGCTAGCTTGGCAGCCGGTGCCGCCAGCGTGCCGCCCAGCGCCAGTTCGGCTTGCAGTTGCAGGTCGGTCAGCGTGCCCTTGGCGCTGGCCTGCAAACGCAGCGGCAGGGTCTGCGTGCTGGCTGGCACGCTCGCTGACAGGGCGCCTGCCAGGCTGGCCTCCAGCGCCATCGGGCCGTCAGCGTCCAGCACCACGTTTGCGCTGTAGCGCCCGCTGGCCACCTGGGCCTGGCGCAGCGACAGTGCATGCTGGTGACGGCTGCTGGAATAGGCATAGCTGCCGCGCAAGTCGCTCGCTTCAAAAGCCGGCGTGCTCACCCGGCGCAATTGCCCGACCGAAAAATCGTCCAGCGTGACCAGAAGCGGCAGCGGCAGCCGCAAGGATGTGGGCGGCCCGGCCTGCGGCGCGGGCGTCGCAGTGCCGGGGGTGATCAGCAAGCTGCCCACCGCCAGCTGCTCAATGTGCAGCCGGCGCGACAGCAAGGCCTCTGCCTGCCAGCGCAGCGTGACCTGCGTGGCCTCCAATTGCAGTGACGGACTTTGCCAGGCCATGCGACGGGCCTGCCCACCGTGGCGCAGCGAGCCGCTAACGCCTTCGGTGCTCAGCATCGTCCACGGCGCCCAACGCAAGGCGGTGGCCAGCGAGCCTTCAGTGCCGGCCCACCACCATGCGCCCGCCAGCGTGAGGGCGGTGGTTGCGATCAGCCCCAGGCCCAGGCCTGCGAGGCGGCGTAACAGGGGGCTTGCGCGAGCGGCCATTTAAAAAACGAAACCCACGCTCAGGTGCAGCCGCAGCTGCTGGACTTTCACGCCATAGGCCAGGTCAATTTGCAAAGGGCCGACCGGGCTTTTCCAGCGCGCGCCCGCGCCCACACCAACCGCCACATCGCGGCCCAGCGTGCCGGCGCGGTCTGCCACATTGCCCGCATCCACAAAGACCGTGCTTTCCCAGTCGCTGCTCAGGCCGCGCACCAAGATAGGCCGCTGCCATTCAGCGCTGGCCACCGCCAGGTAGCGGCCCGGGCCCACGCTGCCGTTGGCCAGCGCCACGCCAATCTCGCGCAGGCCGTAGCCGCGCACGCTGGCATCGCCGCCGGTGCGAAACAACTGCGTGGCCGGCAAGGTGGCGCTGTCTGAGGCCAGCACCGCGCCGCCCTCGGCGCGCAGCGCCACACGGCCGCGACCCAGCGGCGTGATGCCCAGCCAGCGGCCGATGGCACGCACATAGGGCTTACGGTCTGTGTCCAGCGTGCTACCGGCACCCGCGTCAAAGCCCAGGCCATAGCCGCGCGAGGGAAAGGGCAGGTTGTCAAAGTAGCGGCCGGTCCAGCCGTAGTTCAGGCTGAGTGCCGAGCCGTCGCCAATGCGGGCATCGTCCAGCAGGGCGGCGTTGCCGCTGCGGCCCACGTTGGCGCGCTCGTACTGCACATAGACATTGCGGTCAATGCGATCGCCGCTTTGCAAACGGCCAAACCGCAGGGTCTGCGCGCGTGTGACCAGCTCGCCGTCGTCCAGTTGCTCGGTGCGAGCTGTGGTCATCCAGCGCCAGTTGCGCTCGTCGGGCAGCGACGTCCATTCGGTTTGCGCAAAGGGTGACTTGCGCTCGAGTTGCAGCTTGGTCACGGCGCGCCAGTTTGTACCCGGCACCCGGTTGTGGGTGTGCTCCAGCGAAGCGCGCGGCCCGCTGTCGGTGGTCAGGCCCACGCCGAGCACGATTTTTTGCAAAGGCGCCTCGCGCAGTTGCACAGTGACGGGCGCGGCCTGCGGGTTGCTGTCGGGGCTGATCAGCACATAGGCGGAGTCAAAGTAGCCGCTGCTGGCCAGGCGTTGCTGCGCCTCTACCAATTGACGCTGGTCATACACATCGCCAGTCCGCAGGCGTGCCAGCCTCGGCACCAGCACCGGGTCATAGCGTTGCAGGCCGCTCACTTGCAGCTCGCCCAGCCGGTACAGCGGCCCGGAGTCCAGCCGCAGCGACAAGTGCGCGGCCCCGGCGGGTGCGTCAATGTCGGCCAGGCTGTCGGTGATCTGACCGGCCGGGTAGCGCCTGGCGGTCAGTTGCCGCAGTGCCTGTGTTTTGGCATCGTCCCAGCCGGCCTGTGTGAAGCGCTGCCCGGCCGGCAAACGCCAGGCCTGCTCAATGGCCTGGCGCTGGGTTGCCGCGTCTGCATCGCTGGATGCGGCGATGTCACCGGTAAAACTCAGTTGGACACCGGCCGCACGGGTGAAGGGTCCGGGCATCACCACCACTGCAATGCGCGGGCTTTCCGGCAGGCGGGGTGATACGCCGGCGGCTGCGTTGACGGCTGCGTTGTTGGCCGTACTGCGGCTGATGCGGATGACCGGGCTGAAGTAACCCAGCGCTCCCAGCAGCTTGCGCACATCGCTTTCAGCCAGCACGATCAGCCTGGCCATCTCGTTGTCATCCAGGTCGTTGACGGCGCGGTAACGCTGCAGCGGCAAATGCTTTTCCAGCATGCCGCGCACATCGTCGGGGGCCTCGATGCTGACTTCGAAAGCGTTGGCGGCGGGCAGGGTGGGCGTTGTCTGGTCGGCCGAGCCGGCCGGATCAGCGTTTGGCGTTGCGCTCAGGCAGGCCTCGGTGTAGCTCATCAGTGCCAGCAACAGGCCTGCCGGGACAGACCGCGAAAGCGGGGCAAAGAGGCCTCTTGAAAAGGCCTGGCGCGCAGACCAGGGGCTGCAAGTTCTGTCTGTGCTCACCCCTTTGAGTTTACGGTCACTTGGTCAGCAAACGCATGGCTTCTTCGAGGCCTTTGAGGGTGAGCGGGAACATGCGCTGGCCGACGAGCTGCTGTATCAGGCTGATGCTCTGCCGGTACTGCCACACACCTTGCGGCTCCGGGTTGATCCAGGCGAATTTGGGAAAGGCGTTGGTCAGCCGCTGCATCCATTCGGCGCCCGACTCTTCATTGTTGTATTCCACGCTGCCGCCGGGCTGCAAAATTTCATAGGGGCTCATGGTGGCGTCGCCCACAAAGATCAGCTTGTAGTCTTTGTTGTACTTGCGGATGATGTCCCAAGTGGCGAATTTTTCTGCAAAGCGGCGGCGGTTGTTTTTCCACATGAAGTCATATACGCAGTTGTGGAAGTAATAAAACTCCAGGTGTTTGAACTCCGTCTTGGTGGCGCTGAACAGCTCTTCCACCCGCGCAATGTGCTCGTCCATGGTGCCGCCCACGTCCATCAGCAGCAGCACCTTCACGTTGTTGTGGCGCTCCGGGCGCATCTTGATGTCCAGGTAGCCCGCATTGGCCGCTGTTTTGTGGATGGTTTCGTCCAGGTCAAGCTCGTCCTCATGGCCCTGGCGGGCAAACTTGCGCAGCCGGCGCAACGCCACCTTGATGTTGCGCGTGCCCAGCTCCTGGGTGTCGTCATAGTCTTTGTAGGCGCGCTGGTCCCACACTTTCACCGCGCTCTTGTTGCGGTTTTTTTCCTGCCCGATGCGAATGCCCTGCGGGTTGTAGCCGTTGGCGCCAAAAGGCGATGTGCCGCCCGTTCCTATCCATTTGCTGCCGCCTTCGTGGCGTTCCTTTTGCTCTTCAAAACGCTTTTTCAGCGTCTCCATCAGCTCGTCCCAGCCCATCTTCTCGATCTTGGCCTTGTCTTCGGCGCTGAGTTCAAGCTCCAGGTTTTTGCGCAGCCATTCCAGCGGAACTTCTTTGCTGAAGTCGGCCACCATCTCAACGCCCTTGAAGTACGAGGCAAAGGCGCGGTCAAACTTGTCGTAGTGCTTTTCGTCTTTCACCAGCACCGTGCGGCTGAGGTAGTAAAAGTCGTCGATCTTGTAGACGCCTTCACCTTCATGGCCGCTGTTCGGGCCGACCACGCCGGCCTTCAGCGCTTCAAGCAGCACCAGGAATTCCTTGACCGAGACCGGCAACTTGGCCGAGCGCAGCGTGTAGAAAAAGTCGATCAGCATGTGCAGCTCTTTAACGTGCCAGCAGACTCAGCAACGGGGCTTTGGCTTCGTCATCCAGCGTCAGCAGTCGCAGCGTGATGCCGCGGTCCGACAGCGTGATGGCTTGCACCCAGGGCATTGTCGTGCTCACGGGGCTTTTTTTCAGCGGTTCTGGCGTTGCATGAACACCAGTTTTTCAAACAGCGTCACGTCCTGCTCGTTCTTGAGCAGCGCGCCCACCAGCGGCGGCACGCTGACCTTGTCGTCCTTGCTTTGCAGTACGTCGAGCGAGATGTCTTCGGCCACCAGCAGCTTGAGCCAGTCCAGCAACTCGCTGGTGGAGGGTTTTTTCTTAAGGCCCGGCAGGTTGCGCACGTCGTAAAAGGTTTTCATGGCGGCGGCCAGCAGTTCTTTCTTCAAGCCCGGGAAGTGCACGTCCACGATCTTCTTCATGGTCTCGGCGTCAGGGAACTTGATGTAGTGAAAAAAGCAGCGGCGCAAAAAGGCGTCAGGCAGTTCTTTTTCATTGTTAGAGGTGATGAACACCAGCGGCCGGTGCTTGGCCTTGATCAACTCTCGCGTCTCGTAGCAATAAAACTCCATGCGGTCGATCTCGCGCAGCAGGTCGTTTGGAAACTCGATGTCAGCCTTGTCAATCTCGTCGATCAGCAGCGCCACCGGCGCATCTGCGGTGAAGGCCTGCCACAACACACCTTTGAGGATGTAGTTGTGAATGTCCTTGACCTTTTCGTCGCCCAGCTGCGAGTCGCGCAGGCGCGAAACGGCGTCGTATTCATACAGGCCCTGCTGCGCCTTGGTGGTTGACTTGATGTGCCACTGCAGCAAGGGCAGCTTCAGCGCCTCGGCCACTTCTTCGGCCAGCATGGTTTTGCCGGTGCCGGGTTCACCTTTGACCAACAGCGGTTTTTTCAGCATGGCCGAGGCGTTCACCGCGAGCATCAGGTCTTCGGTGGCGACGTAGTTCTGGGAGCCTTGAAATTTCATGTCTTGAGGGCATTGGTGCGGGGGGCCGGGCGGGTGAGTTGGTCAGTTCGCCGTAAGCGTACGAACAGCCCACGCGCACAGATATAATCCGCGGTGGTTTTAAGTTGAATCTCACCGGATTGTGCGCGCAAAATGATCAAGCTGTTCACCACTGTTTTCGCTGTTGTTGTCTCTTTAGTGACCGTGACGGCCCAGGCCCAGGACATCAAAGGCGATGCCAAAGCCGGCCAGAACATCAATGCCATGTGCATTGGTTGCCACGGCATCAAAGGCTATCAGGCCAGCTTTCCTGAAGTCTACAAAGTGCCGATGATTTCCGGCCAAAACGCCAAATACATCGTCGCTGCCCTGAACGCCTACAAAAAAGGCGAGCGCAAGCACCCCAGCATGCGTGGCATCTCTGAAACCCTGACCGACCAGAACATGGCTGACCTGGCCGCTTACTACAGCGGCCACGGCGTGGTCGAAGGCCAGTCGGCTCCCAAAGAAGTCAAAGCCCCCAACGCGCAAGTCGCGGCCCTGTTGGCCAAAGCCAACTGCGCCTCTTGCCACGGCGCCAACTTCAGCACCCCGATTGACCCTTCGTACCCGAAAATCGGTGGCCAGCATGCGGACTACCTGTATGTGGCCCTGAAGTCCTACAAAAATGATTCCAACGCCATTGTTGGCCGTGGCAACGCCATCATGGCGGGCATGGCCAAGCAATACAGCAATGCCGAGCTCAAGCTGCTGGCCAACTACCTGGCTTCTGTTCAGGGCGACATGAAGGTCACGCCGCAAAGCAACTGGCGCTGACGGCCACTGGCCCGAGCAAAAAAAACCGCCCTTGGGCGGTTTTTTTGTTTCCAGAGTGTGTGGCGGGTTCAGTCCCGCGTGGCCTGCCGCTGCACGCACTCGATGTAGGCCGCGCCGTCGGGCGGCCGGCCGGCGCGTTGGCTTTCCCAGACCATCTGGCCCAGGCAGTCCATGGTTTCGTGGTGCGCCGCATGCAAAGAGTTGCGCTTGGCTGTCAGCAACTCGACCGCCTGGCGTATGCCGCGCGGCTGGTCAATCGAGCATTGCTCGCTGATCGTCAGGTGCATGGACAGGTGCAAAAACGGGTTGGTCTGGCCGTCTTTCACCTCGTACATTTTGTCGACTGCCGCCTCGGCATCGGCAAAATCAGCGTGGTATTCGGGGTGCTCGTCAATCCATTGGCTGACGATGGTTTCCATCGCGTCCAGTGGCGAGCCCGCCAGGCTTTTGGCGTAAACCGCGCAAAAGAACTGGCGCACATTGGCTTGAGAGGGCGTGAACATGGGCGAAAGCGTAGCACGCGCTGCCCTGTCTACACTGACCCCGATGAGCCCCCGTGCCCCCGAACTTTTTACGCCTGCCCTTGTTGCGCCCGACAGCCATGTGTCCTTTTTCCGCAGTGGCGAGGCCCTGCGCAGCCGCAGCGTCAGCGCGCTCGTGCTGACGGCCACGCTGGACGTGCCCGCGCCGCCCGCCAAAGTGACAGCCGATTGGCAGCGCGAGGTGGCGCTGCACTTGGCGCTGGTGCCCGGCGACGTCGAAGCCTTGCCGCTGGCCCGCACCCGGGCGCGCTGGCCTGAGCTGCGCCACTGCGTGCAAGCCATGTCGGACTGGACGCGTACGTTGGGCCTGCCGCCGCTGCTAGAGTGCGAGCTGGCCCTGATGGCCTGCCGCGGCGCCTGGTACCACCACGACGGCGCACAGTACGGCAGCGCCGCCTTTGCCAACCTGTTTTTGAGCGAAGACCGGGGGCTGGATTTGCATTTCCCCTTCACCGGCCAGCGCATACCCTTGGTGCGGGGCACGGCCGTGGTGTTTGACACAGGCCAGCCGCACGCGGTCATTGAGAGCGGCAGCACGGGCTTTGATGCGGCCGACTTTGCAACCGAACGGGATTGCACGCAATTGTTTTTGACGTGGGAACTGCCCATTCAAAACCCCGGTGTGGCGCAGGCATTGCAGGTTCAGTTCGACACTGACCCTGCGGCCGCCAAGCAGCTCAAAGAAGAGCAAGTCTGGGTGAGTGGCCAGCCCGGCAGCGTGTGCCCGGCGTCGGGCCGGTGGTGCGCGGCAGTGCCTGTTTGAAGCGATTCAAGCCCCCTTGACGGCGAGCAGTCTGGACATGGTTTGAGCGGCTGCCAGCAAGGCCGGCAGCATACCCTCTTGCATAGACTTGGCGCTGGTGCGGTTGGCCTGGCCGCTGATGTTGAGCGCGGCGACGATGCGGCCTTCGCGGTCGGTGACGGGTGCGGCCAGCGACACCAGTCCTTCTTCAAGTTCCTGGTTGACGAGCGCCCAACCTTGCGCGCGCGTGCTTTGCACCAGAGCCAGCAGCGCGGGCACGTCGGTCACGGTGTGGCGGGTCAGTGGATTGCGCTCGCTCGCTTGCAGGCGGCGCTGCACCTCGTCGTCGGGCAGGCCGGCCAGCAACACGCGGCCCAGCGAAGTGCAATAGGCCGGCAGCCGCGAGCCCACACCAAGGCTGATGCTCATGATCTTGTGGGTCGGTACGCGCAGCACGTAAACGATGTCGGTTCCCTCCAGAACGGCCGCCGAACACGACTCCTTGACCTCTTCGACCAGCCCCTCCATCACCGGTCCGGCAATGTTCCAGATCGGCATGGACGAGAGGTAGGCAAAGCCCAGGTCCAGAATGCGCGGCGTCAGGCTGAACAGCTTGCCATCGGATTCGACATAGCCCAGGGTTTGAAGCGTCAGCAAAATGCGGCGTGCGCCGGCACGCGTCAGGCCGCTTCGGCTGGCGACTTCGGTCAGCGTCTGGCGAGGCGCCTCTGCGCTGAAAGAGCGGATCACCAGCAGCCCACGGGCAAAAGACTGCACATAGTTGTCGCCGGGCGCGGGTGTGACTGGATTGGCGGTTGAGTTGCTTGCCATGCGGTCTTGAATCTCCTAGAATTCATTATACGAACAAATGTTCTTATAGAGAACAAATTTCAGACTGTCTTTATCTGGAGCTTTTGAATGATCAACAAGATTGCCCCGTCTATCGCGGCGGCTCTGGCCGATGTGAAGGACGGCTCGACCGTGATGATTGGTGGCTTTGGCACCGCCGGCATTCCCAATGAACTGATTGACGGGCTGATTGCGCAGGGCGCCAAGGACCTGGTCATCGTTAACAACAACGCGGGCAATGCCGACACCGGCCTGGCTGCGCTGCTCAAGGCGGGCCGGGTGCGCAAGGTCATTTGCAGTTTTCCGCGCCAGGCTGACAGCTATGTGTTTGACGAGCTGTACCGCAGCGGCAAGCTCGAGCTGGAGCTGGTGCCGCAGGGCAATCTGGCTGAGCGCATCCGCGCCGCGGGTGCCGGTGTGGGCGCGTTTTTTTCGCCCACGGGTTACGGCACAGATCTGGCTAAGGGCAAGGAAACGCGGGAGATCAATGGCAAGCACTACGTGCTGGAAATGCCCATTTATGGTGACGTGGCGCTGATACGCGCTGAAAAGGGCGACCGCTGGGGCAACCTGATTTACCGCAAGGCGGCGCGCAATTTTGGTCCTGTGATGGCGACTGCCGCCCGCTTGACTGTGGCCACAGTGCATGAAGTCGTCGAGCTGGGCGCGCTGGACCCGGAGAGCGTGGTCACCCCCGGGATTTTCGTCAGCAAGATTGTCAGGATTGACCGCGTGGCCACCGAGGCCGGCGGTTTCAAAAAGGCGGCATGAGCATGAGCTATCAAAAACGCAGCAAAGAGCAACTCGCCCAACGCGTGGCGCAAGACATTCACGACGGCGCTTATGTCAACCTGGGCATCGGCATGCCCACGCTGGTGGCCAACCACCTGCCTGCCGGCATTGAAGTGATATTGCACAGCGAAAACGGCATTTTGGGCATGGGCCCGGCACCAGCTGCCGGGCATGAAGACTATGACCTGATCAACGCGGGCAAGCAGCCCGTGACCATGCTGGCGGGCGGCGCTTATTTTCACCATGCCGACAGTTTTTCCATGATGCGCGGCGGCCACCTGGACATCTGTGTGCTGGGCGCTTTTCAGGTCAGCGCCACCGGTGATCTGGCCAATTGGCACACGGGCGAGAAAGACGCTATTCCGGCCGTGGGCGGCGCCATGGACTTGGCCATAGGCGCCAAGCAAACCTGGGTGATGATGGATTTGCTGACCAAAAAAGGCGAGAGCAAGGTGGTGGGCAAGTGCAGCTACCCGATCACCGGCATAGCCTGCGTCAAGCGCATTTACTCTGAGCTGGCCACGCTGGAATGCACGCCGCAAGGCCTGAAGCTCATCGACATGGTTGAGGGGCTGACGCATGCCGAGCTTGAAAAAATGCTGGGCCTGCCGATTGCGGTTGCCTGAGTTTTCACAATCAATTTTTTTAAAAAAGACACACCATGAGTTCACAAGCTTTTATCTGTGACGCCATTCGTACCCCTTTTGGTCGTTACGGCGGCGCGCTCTCCAGCGTGCGCACCGACGACCTGGGCGCTGTGCCCCTGCGCGCACTGATGGCGCGCAACCCCAACGTGGACTGGCAAGCCATCACTGACGTGATCTTTGGCTGCGCCAACCAGGCTGGCGAAGACAACCGCAATGTGGCGCACATGTCCAGCTTGCTGGCCGGCTTGCCGTTTGAAGTGCCGGGCGCCACCATCAACCGCCTGTGCGGCTCGGGCTTGGACGCGGTGGGCACGGCGGCCCGCGCTATCCGATCAGGCGAGGCGGGGCTGTTGATTGCCGGTGGCGTCGAGAGCATGAGCCGCGCGCCCTTTGTGATGCCCAAGGCCGAAAGCGCTTTCAGCCGCAACAACGCGGTGTATGACACCACCATCGGCTGGCGTTTCGTCAACAAGCTGATGAAAGAAAAGTACGGCGTCGATTCCATGCCCGAGACGGCTGAAAACGTCGCTACTGATTTCAAGATCGAGCGCGAGGCGCAAGACCGCATGGCGCTGGCCAGTCAGCTCAACGCCGTGGCCGCGCAAAAAGCCGGGCATCTGGGGCGAGAAATTACCGCCGTGACCATCCCCCAGAAAAAGGGCGACGCGATCGTGGTGGACACCGACGAACACCCGCGCTCCACCACCCTGGAAACACTGGCCAAACTCAAAGGCGTGGTGCGTCCTGATGG
>JBIKHR010000060.1:0-11549 GCA_044362035.1 Polaromonas sp.
ACCACGCCGAAGACCAGGTGCTTTGCTTTGACATGAGCTTTCTGCCGCTGGTGCAGGCTGTCCACAGCAAATGCAGCACCATCCGGCACTATGTGGCCCTGTGCGATGCCGACAAGCTGCCCGCCGACTCTGGCATTCCCGGCTTGATCAGCTACGAAGCCTGGATAGGCGGGCAAGCCAAGACTTACCACTGGCCGGTCTTTGATGAAAATTCCGCCTCAAGTATGTGCTACACAAGCGGCACCACCGGCAACCCCAAGGCGGCCTTGTACAGCCACCGTTCGACCACGCTGCATGCCTATGCGTCAGCCCTGCCGGATGTGATGAGCCTGTCGGCGCGTGATGCCGTCTTGCCCGTGGTGCCCATGTTTCATGTCAACGCCTGGGGCATTCCGTATTCGGCCGCCCTGACCGGCACCAAGCTGGTGTTTCCCGGCCCGGCGCTGGACGGTAAGTCGATTTACGAACTGCTTGAAGCTGAGAAAGTGACTTATGCCGCCGGCGTGCCCACCGTCTGGCAAATGCTGCTGGGGCACATGAAACCGGCCGGCCTGAAGTTTTCAACCCTCAAGCGCACGGTGATTGGCGGTTCGGCCTGCCCGCCGGCCATGATCGCAGCCTTCAATGACGACTATGGCGTTGAAGTGCTGCACGCCTGGGGTATGACTGAGATGAGCCCTTTGGGCACTTTGTGCACGCTTAAAAACAAACACCAGGACTTGCCTGAGTCCGACAAGATGAAGATCCGCCTGAAGCAAGGGCGATCGATTTTTGGCGTTGACATGAAGATTGTTGATGCCGATGGCCATGACTTGCCCTGGGACGGCAAAACCTTTGGCGACCTGCATGTCAAGGGGCCGTGGGTGGTGCGGGCTTATTTCAAAGGCGAGGGCGGTGACCCCTTGGTCAATGGCTGGTTCCCGACGGGCGACGTGGCCACCATCGACCCTGACGGTTACATGCAGATCACCGACCGCAGCAAGGACGTGATCAAGTCGGGTGGCGAATGGATCAGCTCGATTGATGTTGAAAACATCGCCGTGGCCCACCCGGCAGTGGCCATGGCTGCCTGCATCGGCGTGGCGCACCCCAAGTGGGACGAGCGCCCCATCATCGCGGTGGTTAAGAAGCCGGGTGCGGATGTCAGCCGCGAAGAACTGCTGCAGTTTTACGTGGGTAAGACCGCCAAATGGCAAATACCCGATGACGTGGTGTTTGTGGACGCCATCCCGATCGGTGCGACCGGCAAGATGCTGAAAACCAAATTGCGCGAGACCCTCAAGGACTACAAACTGCCTTGAGTCGCAGCCAGGGCTGCGCAGTCCTTGCAGTGGCCATACAGGGTTAGGTCGTGGTTTTCGACTGTGAAGCCAGCAGGTGCCAGGCGCGACATGTCGCCCGGGCAGTCATGCACATCAAAAACCCGTAGGCACTGCGTGCACTGAAAGTGGTGATGGTGCTTGTGGCCGGCGATTTCAAAGCGCGGGTTGTCACCCGGCAGGCGCACCTCCTGCAAGACATCTTCTTCCACCAGCGACTTGATGTTGCGGTACACCGTTGCGATACCCAGCCCCGGCACCTGTGTTTGTGCCGCGTCCAGCACTTCCTGCGCCAGTAATGGGCGGTTGGCCAGTGCTATGGCGTCTCTGATGGCTGTTCGCTGTCGGGTGTTTCTTTCCATGCTTTGAGCTTAACTGAGACTCAGGCTCTTGCTTTTGAATGATAATGCCATATCATTATCATTCAATTTAAGCAATTGCAAACGCACAAGGAAGCACAACCATGAGAACCCAACAACACAAAATTACCCGCACAGCCATGCTGCTGATGGCCCTGGCCGCCAGCGGCGCCAGCCAGGCGGAGGCAGAGCATGGCTGGGAGTTTGGCGCCGTGCTGGACGCGGGAATGACCTCACGCGCGCTGGCTGTGGGCACACGAGACAAGGGCCTGCAATTGGGCCACAGTGACTTGTCGGTGTCGGGCCCGCTCGGCAAAAACATCAATGTACAGCTGACCGCCACCTTCGCGACCGAAGACGGGAAATTGGAGAGAAGACTGGAAGAAGCCTGGCTGGAGACCAACTCATTGCCTTACGGACTTCAGGTGCGCGGCGGACGTTTTGCCTCGCAAATCGGCTACCTGAACCAGCAGCACCCGCACGCAGACGATTTTGTCGAACGTCCATTGCTGTACCGTGCGTTTTTGGGCGGTCACTGGAACGATGACGGGCTGCGCCTGAACTGGACCGCACCGACCGACACGTACCTGATGCTGGGTATGGAAGGCTTTCGCGGCAAAAGGTTGGTAGGGGAGATGGTCAATACGCCAGGAAATGTGGGGGCGACAACCTGGGTGGCCAAAATTGGCGATGACCTGAGCCGCTCGCAAAGCTGGCAGCTGGGCTTGTCACATATCCGCAATGATCGCGAAGCACTGGTGGAAGAACATGTACCGGGTGAGGCGCACGCGCATGCACATGGTGCCCAGTTCACCGGCGGCAAGACCTGGATGATGGACGCTACCTGGAAATGGTCACCGCAAGGCAACAACCGGGACCAGCAGGTTCGGCTGACTTTTGAGACCGCCCGCGTCTACGCCCACAACACCAATGTGTCTGGCGACATGCACCGCGCCCACGCACTGGCGCTGGCCTGGCGCTTGACCCCGAACTGGGAAATCGGTGCTCGAACCGACTGGCTGCGCGTGAATGCGCCGGACGATGAATCCCGTTTGCGCGAACATGCGCTGATGCTGGCCTGGAAGCCTTCACACATGCAAACGCTTCGCTTGCAATACACCACGCAGCACGGCGCCACCGGTGATGCATTCCTGGACGCCAGCAAGCGTTCTGTCCAACTCCAGTACGTGCTGGCCTTTGGAGCCCACGGTGCGCATTCATTCTGAACTGCGTTGCCGGGCAGCCGGCCTGCGGACTGTGTCGGGCACCTCGTTGTTCGTGATGTTGGGCGGCTTGATGGCCGGCCCTGCGGCGGCCTTTACGGTGTTTGCCTGTGAACCTGAATGGGCCGCGCTGACCCGCGTGATGTTGCCCGACGCCCGGGTGCATGTGGCAACCCATTCATCGCAAGACCCGCATCACATCGAGGCCCGGCCTGCACTGATCGCCCAGTTGCGCCAGGCTGATCTGGCGGTGTGCACCGGTGCTTCGCTGGAGGCCGGCTGGTTGCCCATGCTGCTGCAACGGTCGGGCAACGCCCGGGTGCAGGATGTGCTGTTTGCCTCAGACCATGTGAACATGATCGACCCGCAGCCGGGCGCCATCGGTACGCCCTGGGCGGGTGATGTGCATGCCGAAGGCAACCCGCATGTGCACCTGGATCCACGCAACCTGTTGCTGGTAGCCAATGCACTGGCCGCCCGTCTGCAAGTGCAGATCCCCGCGCAGAAGGCGGCCATCGAGCAACGCCGCGCTGCCTTTGAAGTGCGCTGGAAAAGCCAGTTGACCCAGTGGCAGCAGCGCGCTATGCCACTGCGTGGGCGCCAGGTGGCGGCGCAGCACACCACCTTTGGTTATCTGTGGGACTGGCTGGGCATCAAACAGACAGCCGACCTGGAACCCAAGCCCGGCATGGCGCCCACCCCCGGCCACTTGCAGCGCCTACTTGCCGGCCTGCAGGCCAAACCGCCGATGGCAGTGGTGGTGGCCAGCTACCAGGATGCGCGGCCGGGCAAATGGCTCACGGCTCAGCTGGGCATCGGTGTGCCTCTGCTGGTGTTGCCGGCCACGCTGGCCGAGGACGCCGACGCCGAGGGCCTGATTCGCTGGATGGACAGCTTATTGAGCAGCTTGCTCGGCGTGGCCCGGCCATGAGTCTCGATGCCTGGTTCTGGAGTCCGGTGCTGGCCTTGTTGGTGGGGGTGCTGGCGCTGGCCCCTTTGGGCGAGCAGGTGTTGGCCCGCGGTGTGGTCTTCATTGACTTGGCCGTGGCGCAGGCTGCCGCTGCAGCGGCCCTGTGGGTGACTGCGCTGGTGAGTCACCCAAACTGGCTGGTTACGCAGCTGCTGGCCAGCGCGGGGGCGTTGTTGTGCGCCGGCGCGGTGGCCTGGCTGGCCAGGCGTTGGCCCGGGCAGCGCGAGGCGCTGATCGGTTTGCTTTATGTGATGGGCGCCAGTCTGGCGTTGTTGGGGGCCGGCCAGGACCCGCACGGGCGTGAGCGCCTGAGTCAATTGCTGGCTGCTGATGTGCTGTGGGCCGGTTGGGCCCAAGTAGCTGTGCTGGCCGGCTGCGCGGTGCTGGTCGCGTTGGCCCGAAAACACTTGTTGCGCGATGGGTTTTTCTATCCGGCCTTTGCCATCGTTGCCAGCATGGCTGTTCCGGTGCTTGGCTTGTTTGTGGTGTTTGCAGCGTTGATCGCGCCTGCGCTCTGGCAACGTGCCGGTTGCGGCCGGATGATGTCCTGGCTGGGCGCTTTTGCAGCCTGCGCTGGCGGCCTGGTTGCATCGTGGGTGTGGGATGCGCCCAGCGGCCCAGCGGTAGCGCTGGCCTTGTCGGCCTATGGCGCGCTCAGTGCGATGCGGCGCCCGGCCCAGCCGGCTGCCTGAAAAAAATCTGTCTCAGTTGTGACAACGCTAGGTGCATTCCCTGAGGGCCCGCAACGGGTTTTCATCTACGCTTTAAGCTTCGATCAAACCATTTGCAGGAGTTCCTACATGAGCCGTTCCCCCCGTTTTCCGCGCCGGACATTCGCATTGCTGGCAGTTGCTTCGGCTGTGGTTTTCAGCGGCCTGAGCCACGCCCAGACATCGGCCAAACCGGCTGCGGCCAAGGCTGCTGCACCCGCCGGCCCGCTGGCCGGCCAGGTGGTGAAGATGGTGCGTATCGACGCGCAAACCGGCTTGCTCGGCCCCGTGGGTGTGAGCCAGCTCAAGGGCTACCAGTTCTTTGCCGAGAAATTCAGCGGCGCCGGCAACCCGGCCGGCGTCAAATTTGAAGTCACGGGCATGGACAACAAGCTCAGCCCGACCGAAAGCCTGAACGCCCTCAAAGCCGCTATCGACCAAGGCGTGCGCTACATCATTCAGGGCAACGGTTCGTCGGTGGCTTTGGCCCTCTCTGACGCCATCACCAAGCACAACGAACGCAACCCCGGCAAGGAAGTCATTTTTCTCAATGACTCGGCGGTGGACCCGGACCTGACCAACAGCAAGTGCAGCTACTGGCATTTCCGTTTTGATGCCGACACCTCCATGAAGATGGAAGCCATGTCGAGCTTCATCGGCGAGCAAAAAGACATCAAGAAGGTCTACATCCTGGGCCAGAACTATTCGCACGGCGTGCAAGTAGCCAAGTACGCCAAAGAAACACTGGCGCGCAAGCGGCCAGACATCCAGATCGTGGGCGAAGACCTGCACCCGCTGGCGCAAACGCGTGACTTTGCTCCTTACATTGCCAAGATCAAGGCGGCTGGCGCGGACACGGTGATCACCGGCAACTGGGGTTCTGATTTGTCGCTGCTGGTCAAGGCGGCCAACGAAGGCGGCTTCAACGGCAAGTTCTTCACCTACTACGCCGGCGTCACGGGCACGCCCACCGCGCTGGGCAACAACGGCGCAGGCCGTGTGTATCAGATCGCCTACAACCACTACAACATGGGTGGGCAGATGGACAAGTGGATGAACGAGTTCAAGACCAAGTACAACGACGACTTTTACACCGGCTCCACCATCCGCATTTTTGAGACCCTGGGTGCGGCCATGGCCAAGGCCAAATCGACCGATCCGGTGAAAGTGGCCGCAGCGCTCGAAGGCATTTCAGTCAAGAGCTTTAACGGCGAAGTTCAAATGCGCAAAACTGACCACCAGTTGCAGCAGCCGCTGTACATGACGGTCTGGCAAAAGGCCGGGGGCAAATACCCGTACAGTCCAGAGAACACGGGCATGACGCTGGTGCCCCTGAAGGAGTATCCAAACTACATCTCCAGCACACCGACCAGCTGCCAGATGAAGCGTTCCTGACGCCTGACTGCGCTGCGCAGGAGCCCGAACGGGGTGCCGTGTCGGGCTCTTTTCATTTTGAGACAAAATTTTTCACCTTAGGGACGATTGGCAGGCATGGAGTTTTTCATCATCTCGATGCTCAATGGACTGAGCTACGGACTGCTGCTGTTCATGCTGAGTTCGGGCCTGACGCTCATTTTCAGCATGATGGGCGTGCTCAATTTTGCGCACGCCAGCTTTTACATGCTGGGCGCTTACATCGGCTACACGGTGTCTCGATTCACCGGTTTCTGGCCGGCGCTGCTGCTCGCGCCGCTGCTGGTGGGTGCGCTGGGCGCGCTGTTTGAGCGCCTGTGTCTGCGCCGGGTTCACAAATTCGGCCACGTGCCCGAGCTGCTCATTACCTTCGGTTTGTCCTACGTCATCATCGAGTTGGTGCAACTGGTCTGGGGCCGCATTGCGCTGGAGTTCCGTCCGCCGCCAGCCCTGCAAGGGCCATTGTTCACGCTGGTCAATGACGCTTCCAAGGGTCTGAGCCTGCTGTGGGGCGCGGCCCCTGCCGACTTGTGCAGCGCCGCCGAGGCCGGTGTTCGCGTGGTCTGCTCGCCGTTTCCGGCCACGCGCGGCTTCATGATGCTGGTGGCTCTGGTCATGCTGGGCGCCGTCTGGTTGCTGCTCACGCGCACGCGCATCGGTCTGGTGATTCAGGCCGCGCTGACACACCCTGAAGCCGTGGAAGCGCTGGGGCACAACGTGCCGCGTGTATTCATGATGGTGTTCGGTGCCGGCTCGGCGCTGGCCGGTTTGGCCGGCGTGATTGGCGGCAGCACCTTTTTGACCGAACCGGCCATGGCGGCCACGGTGGGCTCGGTCATTTTTGTGGTGGTGGTGGTGGGCGGCATGGGCTCGCTCTCGGGCGCCTTTCTGGCGTCGGTATTGATCGGCGTGTTGCAGACTTTTGCGGTGGCTTTTGACTATTCGCTGGCCACGCTGGCGCAACTCATGGGCCTGAACCTCGGCCCCGTCGCCATGAACAACTCTTATGTCAAGCTCACGTTGGCGCAGATTGCGCCCATCCTGCCGTACCTTTTTCTGGTGCTCATCCTGATCTTCAGGCCGCGCGGTCTGCTGGGCAAACGGGAGGGCTGACAGATGAACATCCGTGGCAAAACCCATTACGAATTCAAACCGATCAATGTTGCGCGCTGGCTGATCTGGGGCCTGTTTGCGCTGGTGCTGGCTGCAGCGCCCCTGCTGTTCAATAGCGGCCTCGCCATCACGGTGCTATCGCAGATGGGCATCGCCGTCATTGCCTGCCTGTCTTACAACATGCTGCTGGGGCAGGGCGGCATGCTCAGTTTTGGCCATGCGGTCTACACCGGGCTGGGCGCTTTTTTAGCCATGCACGCGCTCAACAGCATTGGGGGTGGCTTGCCGCTGCCTGTGTCGCTGGTGCCGGTGGTCGGCGGGTTGGCCGGCATTGGCTTTGCGGTGTTGTTTGGTTATGTCAGCACGCGCAAGTCGGGCACCACCTTTGCCATGATCACGCTGGGCCTGGGCGAACTGGTGTTTGCCATGTCGCTGATGATTCCCGAGTTTTTTGGCGGCGAGGGCGGTGTGTCGGGCAACCGGGTGGTCGGGCCTGTGCGCGCCGGCATCAGCTTCGGGCCGCCAGTGCAGGTTTATTACCTGATTGCGGTCTACACATTTCTGGCCGTGGCGGCCATGTATGCCTTCACGCGCACGCCGCTGGGGCGCATGCTCAACGCGGTGCGCGACAACCCGGAGCGCGTCGAGTTTGTGGGTTACAACACGCGCATGATCCGCTACATCGCCTTCATTCTGGCGGGCTTTTTTGCGGGCATCGCGGGCGGCCTGGGCGCGCTGAACTTCGAGATCGTCACCGCCGAAGTGGTCGGGGCCGGCCGCTCGGGGGCGTATCTGCTGTTCACTTTTCTGGGCGGCGCCACTTTCTTTTTCGGGCCCATCATCGGCGGCGTGTTGATGGTGCTGGCCTTTGTGCTTTTGTCCGAGTTCACCAAAGCCTGGCTGCTTTACCTGGGCCTGATCTTCATGTTCATGGTGATGTACGCGCCGGGCGGCATCTCCAGCCTGATCATGATGAACCTGCGGCTGGCCGCCTACGGCAAGCTGCGGCAGATCTGGGCCAGCTACCTGGCGCTGGGTGTTTGCGCGCTGGTTTTGCTGGCCGGTGCGGGCGCCATGATCGAGATGGTCTATCACCTGCAACTGGGCAGCGCCGTGGGTTCGCAGCTGCGCTTTTTGGGCATGACGCTCAATGCCTCCAGTTTCAACAGCTGGTTTGGCGCGGGCTTTGTGTTGCTCACCGGCCTGGGTTTGTTCGAGCTCACGCGCCGGCAGTTCCTGAGCGAATGGAGCGAGATTCAGGAAAGCATTGAAAAAGAAATCAAACGTCAGGAGGCGCTATGAACCAGCCTGCAGCGCCGTATTCACTCGAGCTGAAAGACTTGCGCAAGAGTTTTGGCAAAACCGAAATCATCCGCGGTGTGAACCTGGCGGTGACCGCCGGCGAGCGGGTCGGCATCATCGGGCCCAATGGTGCCGGCAAGTCCACCTTGTTCAATTTGATCAGCGGCCGCTTCGAGCCCACCAGCGGGCAGGTGCTGCTCAATGGCCAGCGCATTGACGGCAAGACGCCTTATGAAATCAACCGCGCCGGCTTGAGCCGCAGCTTTCAGATCACCAACATTTTCCCGAAACTGAGCGTGTTTGAAAACCTGCGCTGCGGCGTGCTGTGGAGCCTGGGCTACAAATACACATTTCTCAAGTTTCTGGCTGACCTCAAAGACGCCAACGACCGTACCGATGAGCTGATGGAGATGATCAAGCTCGACAAAAAACGCGATGTGCTGGCGGTCAACCTCACCTACGCAGAGCAGCGCGCCCTGGAGATCGGCATCACTATTGCGGGCGGCGCCAATGTCATCTTGCTCGACGAGCCCACTGCCGGCATGAGCCGCAGTGAAACCAGTCGCTTCATCCGCCTGATCAAGAACGTGACGGTGGGCAAGACCTTGCTGACAGTCGAGCACGACATGGGCGTGGTGTTCGGGCTGGCCGACAAAATCGCCGTGGTGGTTTACGGCGAGGTGCTGGCCTTTGACGTGCCCGAGGCCGTGCGGGCCAACCCGCGCGTGCAAGAGGCCTATTTGGGCTCTAGCGTGGCCGACTCGCAGGCGGGGGCGCACTGAGATGCTCAAAATCAACAACCTGCACGCCTATTACGGCAAGAGCCATGTGCTGCATGGCGTCAGCCTGGAAGTTCAGACCGGCGAAATTGTCGCCTTGCTCGGGCGCAACGGCTCGGGCCGCTCGACCACCGCCAAAGCCATCATGGGCCTGGTCGATTGCATGGGCGACATCCAGTGGAAGGGCCAGCAAATTGCTGGCAAGCGCACCTTTGAGGTGGCGCATCTGGGCATTGGCTACGTGCCTGAAAACCGCGATATTTTTCCAACGCTGACCGTGCACCAGAACCTGCTGCTGGGGCAAAAGTCCGGCGCGAAGGCCAGCCGATGGAGTTTTGAGGACATGTACAGCATGTTCCCGCGCCTGCTCGAGCGCCAGCACACCGAAGCCGGCGTGCTGTCGGGTGGCGAGCAGCAGATGCTGACGCTGTGCCGCACCCTCATGGGCGACCCGGACCTGATCATCATCGACGAGCCGACCGAGGGCCTGGCGCCCAAGATCGTCGAGCTGGTCGGGCAGTTTTTGCAAACCCTTAAAACGCGCGGCGTATCGGTCTTGCTGATCGAGCAAAAACTCACGATTGCCATGGCCATTTCAGACCGCGCGCTGGTCATGGGACACGGCAGCATTGTTTTTCAGGGCACGCCCGAGGCCTTGCGCGCCGACGCTTACACCCGCAAAGAATGGCTTGAGGTTTAAGCCGCGCGGCTGGCGCTACCGCCGCTTCGTACAATCATGAAAAGAACGATCGTTCTATTTTCAAGGAAACACACCATGACAGCGCATTACAAAGTTCACGGCAGCGTGGCGGTCATCACGCTCGACAACCCGCCGGTCAACGGCCTGGGCATGGCCACGCGCCGCGCCGTCACCGATGGCCTGGCGCAGGCCAATGCAGACGCCGCCGTGCAGTCCATCGTCATCACCGGTGCCGGCAAGGCTTTTTCGGGCGGTGCCGACATCAAGGAATTCGGCACCGACAAGGCCATGGCCGAGCCCAATTTGCTCAGCGTGATCCTGGCCGTCGAGAACTCGGCCAAGCCCGTTGTGGCCGCGATCCACTCGGTCTGCATGGGCGGCGGGCTGGAACTCGCGCTTGGCTGCCACTACCGCATTGCCGCGCCGGGCTGCAGCGTGGCCCTGCCCGAAGTCAAGCTCGGCCTCTTGCCGGGTGCCGGCGGCACGCAGCGCCTGCCTCGCGCCCTGGGCGTGGAGCCCGCGCTCAACATGATCGTCAGCGGCGAGGCTGTGAAAAGCGAGTTGCTGGCCATGGTGCCCGGCCAGAAACTCTTTGACAAGATGGCCGCGTCTGCAGACACCCTGGCCGCCGAAGCCCTGGCTTTTGCGCAGGAAATGGCCGCTGTGAGGCCGCTGCCGCTGGTACGCATGCTGCCGTGCCGCCATCCGCAAGGCGATGCTTATTTTCAGTTCGCCCGCAACATGGTCAAGGGCATGGCCAAAAACTACCCGGCGCCCGCCAAGTGCGTGGACGCCGTGGAAGCTGCCACCCAGAAAAAATTCGTTGACGGCATGCTGTTCGAGCGGGAGCTCTTCATCAACCTGATGTGGACCCCTGAAAGCCGCGCCCTGCGTCATTTGTTCATGGCGGAGCGCGGGGCGTCCAAGATCGCCGACGTGCCTTCGGACACGCCCAATCGGGACATCAAGTCCATCGCCGTGATTGGCGCCGGCACCATGGGCGGCGGCATTGCCATGAACTTCCTCAACGCAGGGATACCCGTCAAGATGCTCGAGATGAAGCAAGACGCGCTGGACCGCGGCATTGCCACCATCCGTAAGAACTACGAAGCGCAGGTCAAAAAAGGCAAGCTCAAGCAAGACAAGTACGAGCAACGCATGAGCCTGCTCAGCACCACGCTCAGTTACGAAGACCTCAAGGACGCCGACATGGTGATCGAAGCGGTGTTTGAAGAGATGGGCGTCAAGGAAAAAGTCTTCAAAGAACTCGACCGCGTCATGAAGCCTGGCGCCATCCTGGCCTCCAACACCTCGACGCTGGACGTCAATCAGATTGCCGCTTTCACAAAGCGCCCGCAAGACGTGGTCGGCCTGCACTTCTTCAGCCCCGCCAACGTGATGAAACTGCTCGAAGTGGTGCGCGCCGCTAAAACCGGCAAGGACGTCATGGCCACAGTCATGTCGGTGGCTAAAAAGATCAAGAAAACCGCCGTGGTCTCGGGCGTGTGCGACGGCTTCATCGGCAACCGCATGATCGAGCAATACGGCCGCCAGGGCGGCTTCTTGCTGGACGAAGGTTGCACGCCCGCGCAAGTAGACAAGGCCATGGAAAAGTTCGGCATGGCCATGGGCCCGTTTCGCATGGGCGATCTGGCCGGCAA
>JBIKHR010000309.1:0-3505 GCA_044362035.1 Polaromonas sp.
CGCTCGCAACCGCCGCATCAGCATCACGGTCCTGTACCGCGACTGAGCGGTTTCGGGGCCCGGGCCGGGCCCTGTTGTAACGATTACTTACGAATTGCACAGGCTTGAAACGGCCTGAACACGGCTGTTTGCGTCCAGAATTGGGGCCAGCTCTTGCAGCAGCGATGTCGCCTTTTCTGATTGCGCCCGATCCCATGTTTTCCAACCCAGCCGCCCCCCTGCTGTCCAGACGGCAGACGCTGGCCCTTTTGCCGGGCCTGCTGTGCAGCGCCGCCACGCTGGCCCAGGCCGCCAAGCCTGTGCTGGTGGGCATTGATGCCGAGTTCAGCCTGGACAACAGCACCTCGGCCCAGGCGATCGAGCTCGGGGCGCGTATCGCCATGGCCGAAATCAACCAGAGCGGCGGTGTTTTTGGCGGCCGCCCGCTGGACATCATCACCCGCGACCACCGCGCCATCACGGCGAGGGGCATCAAGAACATCCGGGAGTTCGTTGCCATGCCAGACGTGGTGGCGGTGCTGGGCGGGCGTTTCAGCCCGGTCATCATCGAGCAGATTCCGGTGCTCAATGAATCCCAACTGCCCTTCATCGCCGTGTGGTCAGCGGCAGACGCCATCGTGGACAACCGCAGCCAGCCGAATTTCGTCTTCAGGCTGTCGCTAAGGGACAGCCTGGCCATGCCGTTCATGCTGCAAAGCGCCCTACGGCGCGGGCTGGACAAGATAGGGCTGCTGATGACCAACACCGCTTGGGGCCGCAGCAACTTGACGGCCGTCGAGCGACACATGCGCAGCCAGCGCCTGCCGGCCGTGGTGGACGTTGCCTGGTACAACTGGCAAGACACTTCACTGGTAGAGCGCTACCTGCGGCTGCTGAAGGCAGGAGCCAAGGCTATTGTGCTGGTGGCCAACGACGACGAGGGCGCCCTGCTGGTGCGCGAAGTCGCGGCGCTACCTGCCGAACAGCGCATTCCAATCATCAGCCACTGGGGGGTGACGGGCGGCCGCTTTTTTGAGGCCGCAGGACCGGCCATCAAACAGCTGGATTTTTCGGTGGTCCAGACCTTCAGCTTTTTCAACGCACGTAAAGAGCCCTTGCAGCGCTTCATGGCAGCGGCAGCCGGCCTGGGCGTCAAACGCATTGAAGACATCGAAAGCCCCGTCGGCGTAGCGCATGCGTATGACGCGGTGCATCTGCTGGCCCGGGCCATCCGGGTGGCGCGCTCCACCGACCGCAGTGCCGTGCGCTCGGCACTGGAGAACCTGCCGCCCCACCAGGGCTTGGTGCGCCGCTACGCGCCGGCCTTCACCGCCAGCCGCCATGAGGCCCTGGACAGCGCACAACTGCTGATGGCGCGCTACCGCGACGACGGCGTGCTGGTGCCGGTCCGCTAGTGCAACACGGCATGCGATTGAACTTCAAGCTTCCCACCAGCCTGACCCGGCGCTTTGCGATGGGCGCCGCCGGGCTGGCCGCCGGCGTGCTGCTGCTCACGGCCATGGCGTCATGGTGGCTGCTGACGCGTCAGCATGACGAAGCCTCGCGAGAGCTCGCAGCCCGAGAACGACAGTTCCACGCCCAGACTGTCAGCATGAACCTGATATCGCTGGCGGCCCGCATGTCCGAGGTGGCCGGCAGCACCATCCTGGCCACCAGCCTGATGGACAGTGCCGGCAAGGAACTCTATTTACGCCCCTTTCTTGAAAGCATCCGGCAGGTCAACGGCATGGCGGTGCAGGTGCTGTTCACAGACTTTGAGGGCGCGGAGATCGCCGGCAACAACGGCCGGTTTGACGACGCGCAGCGCCAATGGCTGAGTCAGCAGCTGCAGCTCGGACGGCCTGCCTCGGCCATTTTTGCCGGCCCGGAGGGCAGCGAGCTGCTGGCGCTCGAGCCCCTTATTTACGCCCGCACGCGTACGCCCGAAGGCGGTCTGGCCTACAAGGTCGCGCTCAACTCGCTGCATACCGACGAACACATTCAACTGCACTGGGGCTCGGCGATGGCTGGCGAATCGAATCTGAGCAGCCCGGTCAATGCGCCGGCGGTCTTTGGCGCCCTGGGCTTCCGCGTTCAGTACAAAACACCGCTGGATGCCGCAGGCGCCCTGTCACCGCCCTACCTGACTCTCTTTTTTCTACTGCTGGCGCTTTTTGCTGCCGTGGTGCTGGCCGGATCGCACATGGCGTCAGTGTTGACGCATGACCTGCGCCAGCTCCAACGCTTTGCCGACGACCTGGTGCGCGACGGCCTGAGCCAGGAGCGCGCCGTCACCACCGGAACCGAGGAAGTTACCAGCCTGTCTGTCGCCATCAACCAGATGCTGGACCGCCTGTACGCGCAGCGCCAGGCCCTGACCCGCGAGGGCGAAAAACTGCTGCGCATGGCCGCGACCCTGAAGCTGGCCGACCAACGCAAGGATGAGTTTGTGGCCATGTTGGCCCATGAACTGCGCAACCCTCTGGCGCCCATCATGTCGGGCGCCGATTTGCTCTGCCTCAAAAGCCATGAAGACCCTCTGATTGAGCGCACAGGCAACATCATCAGCAAACAGGCCCGGCACATGACCCGCATCATTGACGACCTGCTCGACGTCTCCCGCATTACCCGGGGCCAGGTCACGCTCAAATTGCAAACCGTTGACTTTGCGCTTGTTGTGAATGATTCGCTTCAGCAGATTCGGCCGCTGATCGAGTCCAACCGGCACCACTTTGCTGTCAGCCTGTCACCCGGCCACCTGCTGGTCAGCGGTGACCATGGACGGCTGGTTCAGGTCACCAGCAACTTGCTGGAAAACGCCGCCAAGTACACACCGCCCGGTGGTTACCTCGAGCTCAAGGTCACGATGGACAAAGACGAGCTGTGCCTGACGGTGGGCGACAACGGCAGTGGCATCGACCCCGAACTCATGCCAGATATTTTTGGACTCTTTACCCAGGGAGAACGCACCCCCGACCGGCATCAGGGCGGGCTCGGGCTGGGGCTGGCGCTGGTCAAAAGCCTGGTTCAGCTGCATGGCGGCCGCGTCACGGCAGACAGCCCGGGCCTGGGCAAAGGGGCACGTTTTAGCGTCTACCTGCCGGCCAGCGTGCAAGAGGGCCTGCCTGCGCCGATGGCGCCCGCAGCCCCCCGTACGCACGGCGACAACCTCAAGCTGCACCTGGTCGATGACAACGCCGATGCAGCCCAAATGCTCGGACGGCTACTGGAAATGGACGACTTCGATGTCGTCATCAGCCTGGATGCCAGCTCGACGCTGCGCCTTGTCCAGACCGGGCCGGTCACGCCGGATGTTTTCATTCTGGACATCGGCATGCCCGACATGGACGGCTACGCACTGGCCCGCAAACTGCGCGAATACCCCCATTTGCAAAACGCCAGGCTGATCGCCCTGACGGGCTACGGACAGGAAAGCGACCGGGCCAAGTCCGCGGAGGCCGGCTTTGACCATCATTTGGTCAAGCCGGTGAGCTACCTGCAACTCAAAGACGTGCTAAGCCAGATC
>JBIKHR010000310.1:0-3496 GCA_044362035.1 Polaromonas sp.
GTCACCGTGGTCGCCACCGGCCTGAGCCGCCAGCCTGCGCGCCGCACGGCACCACCGCTGCAAGTGCTGCGCACCGGCACCGACAACCTGCCTGTGCTGAACATGGCCGTCGGCCAGATGGCCCAGCCGGACAGTGTCAGCGCCAGCGGCTCCAATGTGCAGTCGATCAGCCCTGCCCAACCTGACTACGGCACCATGGCCGTGCCCAGCGTGTGGCGCACCAATCGCACGCAGGCTGCGGCCAAGGTGGACGCGCTGGCTTCAGGCGGCATGGATGACTTCGAGATCCCGGCCTTTTTGCGCAAGCAGGCCGACTGAGGACAGGCGGGTTCAGCGGGCATGGACCAGGCCACTTAAAATGGTGCCATGCTCGCCCAAAGAACCCTGAAATCCTTGACCAAAGCGGTGGGCGTCGGCCTGCACAGCGGTCAGCGGGTCGAACTCACCCTGCGCCCTGCGCCGGCAGACACGGGCATCGTGTTCCGCCGCGTTGATTTGCCTCAGCCGGTGGACATCGCTATTTCAGCGCTGGCCGTGACCGATACCCGGCTGGCCTCGACTGTCTCTTGCGGCAGCGCCAAGGTGTTCACGGTGGAGCACCTGATGTCGGCTTGCGCCGGCTTGGGCGTTGACAATTTGTTCATCGACATCACCGCCGAAGAAGTGCCCATCCTCGATGGTTCAGCGGCTTCGTTTGTGTTTTTGCTGCAATCAGCCGGCATCGAGCTGCAAAAATCACCCAAGAAATTTGTGCGCCTGCTCGCCCCGGTGGAAGTGCGCGAGGGCGAAGGCGCCAACACCAAGTGGGCGCGCCTGGTGCCCTACAACGGTTACAAACTGAGTTTCGAAATCGACTTCGACCACCCGGCGGTGGACTCCACCGGCCAACGTGTTGAGTTCGACATGGGCACGGGTTCGTATGTGCGCGACATTGCGCGCGCCCGCACCTTTGGCTTCACCAAAGACGTGGAAATGATGCGGGCCAACGGCCTGGCGCTGGGCGGCGGGCTGGACAACGCCATCGTCATGGACGACTACAAGGTGCTGAACACCGAAGGCCTGCGCTACAACGACGAGTTCGTCAAACACAAGATTCTCGACGCCATGGGCGACCTGTATCTGCTGGGCAAACCCTTGCTGGCCGCCTACAGCGCCTTTCGCTCGGGCCACGCGCTCAACAACAAGCTGCTGCGCGAGTTGCTGGCCCATCCCGAGGCCTATGACATCGTCAGCTTTGACGACGACAAAACCGCCCCCAAAGGCCTGGCGCAATTAGCGCCGGCTTGGTGAACGGCAGCTAACACGTCATGCTGCTTTTTCGCTGGCTCATTTTATTTTTGCTGCTGGCCGCCGGCGTGTCTTTTGCGCTGTTTGCCGGCACCGGGCAGGTCCGTTACAAACGCTATGGCCTGATCATCCTCAAATGGACGGTGCTGGCCGGCCTGGGCTTTTTTGGCGTGCTGATTCTTGAGCGCATCGCCTGAAGGCAACTGCCCGCCTTGCTTATTTAACGGCTGCGGCTGTCGCGGTAACTCTTCTTCACATCGCCCCCCAGCCCGCTGGCCTGCGCCAGCCTGGCCATGGCCGGGCCCACATGCGCATGCGTGATGGCCAGACCCAGTGCATCAGCAGCGTCCTTGCCGGGCAACGCGGGCAGCTTGAGCAGGCGCATCACCATCTCTTGCACCTCGGCCTTGCCGGCCTTGCCATAACCGGCCACCGCTTTTTTCATTTGCAGCGCGGTGTATTCGCTGACGGCCAAGTCGGTGGAGACCAGCGCCGTGAGGCAGGCGCCGCGGGCCTGGCCGAGCAGCAGCGTAGCTTGCGGATTGACATTGACAAACACAATCTCGACCGAAGCAGCGTCAGGCTGGTAGCGTGCCACCACTTCGCGCACGCCTTCGTACAAGACCTTCAGGCGGGCTGGTAGTCCGGCCTGCACCATGTGCGTGGTCTTGATGGTGCCGCTGGCCACATAGCGCAGCGACTGGCCATCGACGTCGATGACGCCAAAGCCGGCGATCTGCAAGCCCGGGTCAATGCCGAGGATGCGCATCAGGGCACGTCCACGCCGCCCATGCGTGCAACGATCACGTTGGCGCGCGTGGCCAGGTAATCGGAGTTGGGCCGGGTTTCAAAATAGCGCGGGCGCGGCAGCATCACGGCCAGGCGCGCGGCTTCGTAAGGGCTTAGGCGCGAGGCTGGCTTGCGAAAGTAATGCTGCGAAGCGGCTTCGGCGCCAAACACGCCTTCGCCCCATTCGACGCTGTTGAGGTAAATCTCCAGAATGCGCTGCTTGCTCAGCATGCTTTCGAGCAGCAGCGTGAGCACCAGCTCTTCGCCCTTGCGCAGCAAGGTGCGCTCGCCCGATAAAAACAGGTTTTTGGCCAACTGCTGCGTGATGGTCGAGCCGCCAATGATCTTGACGGGTTTGGTTGCCTTGGCGGCAGCTGGGGGCAGAGGCGCGGCCGCACTGGTTTTTTTACCTTGACGGGCCGCCTGCGCGGCCAGCCGGTCGGCGGCCTTTTTGGCGCGGGCTTCGGCCACGGCGTTTTTCTCCCAGGCTTTTTCCAGCGCCTCCAGGTCCAGCCCGTCATGCTCGGTGAAGCTGGCGTCTTCAGAGGCGATCACAGCGCGTTGGAGGTTGACTGAAATTTGCGCCGATGGCACCCATTGCTGGCGCCACTTCAGAGAGCCGCTGGTGCGGGTGACGCGGTAGATTTCCGAGCGCTCAAAGGCCGTGGATTCGGGCGCGATGACGGCCATCAGGGCGATGCGCGCTACAAAGTAAAGCTGCAGGGCCAGCACGGCCACCAGCAGCAAGACCAGCAGCCGCACCACGGGGGCCAGCAGGGGGCGAAGCCGGGTTGTCACAAGCTGCCTTCACAGGGCGCGAACAAGTCCGGGGGCATGACGGTTTCTCGGCGCATCGGGTGGGCGATCAGGGGTTGACAGGCTTGGCAGGGGTGGCTGTGATTGTCGGGCCAAACGCGGCTGTTTGTCAGCGCCCATCCATGCGGGTTTGCAGCGTGTCGTCACGTGCAAAGGTGAAGCGCGAGACCACCACAATCTGGTCAGCCTGGCGCAGCATGGCGGGGCTGAAACGGCCGTAAGGCCCGGCCCGCGCCGCGATACTTTGGGCCTGCCGGTCCAGCGCCGGGTTGCCCGAGCTTTGCAGAACCTCGCTGACCAGCAACTGGCCAGAAGAATTGACGGTGAGTGCCAGTGTCAGCTCGCCATAGAGTTTTTGGCCCGCCAGCGACGGAAAAGCGGTGGTGCCCAGGCTTTCAATGCTGCGGCGCAACCGGTCGTAATAGACCGCGTAGGCTTCTTCGCGGGTGGCAGGGCTGACGTAGCGTTTTTGCGGGCGCTCGTTTTCGTCGCTGATGCGTTTTTCAATCTCACCCAGAATTTTCACCAGCTGACGGCGTTTTTCTTCGCGCGCAGCATCCACCGGGTCTTTGACCATGCGCGCCACCTCGGGCGGCAGCGCGGC
>JBIKHR010000311.1:0-3495 GCA_044362035.1 Polaromonas sp.
GTTGTGCGTCAATGTGCCGGATGTTCAGTGACAGCCGGCGCATCTCCTGGCGCACCTTCATGCAAAACGGGCAGGTCTTGTAGTGGTAAAGCGCCAGGTTTTGGCACTGCGCGTCAGCGCTTTGCTGCGCCTCTGGCGTGCGCACCAAGCCGGCAGGCCGCTGCAGGCGTTCCTTGAGCAGCATGACCGGGCCCAGCACGATGCGCAGGGTCTTGAAGAAATAGCGGATAAAAATTTTCATGCGTGATGTTAAACGCAAGACCCAAGCGCGCCGCTTATTTGACTTTGGGCACGCGGCCCATCAGGTAAAACTCGGGGTTGGGCGTCATGCCGCTGAAACTGGCCATGCGGTTAGACAGCCCGAAAAACGCCGTGATGGCCGCAATGTCCCAGGCGTCCTCGTCGTCAAAACCGTGCGCCTTGAGCGCCTCAAAGTCAGCGTCTTCAATCTCATGCGAGCGCAGACAAACCTTCATGGCAAAGTCCAGCATGGCTTTTTGCCGCGGGCTGATGTCGGCTTTGCGGTAATTGACGGCCACTTGGTCGGCCACCAGCGGTTTTTTCTCGTAAATGCGCAAAATAGCACCGTGCGCCACCACGCAATACAGGCACTGGTTCGCCGCGCTGGTGGTGGTGACAATCATCTCGCGCTCACCCTTGGTCAGCGAGCCTTCTTCCTTGAGCATCAGCGCATCGTGGTACGCAAAAAATGCCCGCCACTCAGCCGGCCTGCGCGCCAGCGCCAAAAAAACATTCGGCACAAAGCCGGCCTTGGCTTGCACCTCCAACACCTTGGCGCGGATGTCGTCGGGCAGATTGTTCAGTTCGGGGGCAGGGTAGCGGCTCATGATGGCTCCGGGTGTTTGACATAACTAGTCGCATCATAAGAGCCACCGACTTCACGCAGCCCATGCAAGAACACATCGGGTTGAGTTCAGCCGGTCAGCACTGACTCGCCTGTAAACAGTGCGACCTGCACCGGCAGCGGGTAGCGGTGCGAATAGGTCAGCACTCGCATCAGCCCGGGCGTGCGCCAGTTCATGAGCTCGTCTTCCAGGCCCATGAAGGCGTGCTGCACGCTGGACAGCAATTCGGTTTCGGTTCGGCTGGACAGGTGGCCGATAAAGAAGTTCTCGGTTTGCCCCAGCAAGTCCTTGTTGACGGAGGACGGTGACTGCGTTGAGTAAGCAATGCCAATGTTGAACTTGGCCCCTTCTTTGGCAAAGCGCGAATAGATGTCGGTCACCGGCCCCGTGCTTTGCGGAAAGATCATGTGCGCTTCTTCAAAGTAAATCTGCACAAAGCGGCCCTGCAGGGTGTTGCTGACAAATTTGGTTTCCTGGGCCTGAAACACCGCCGTGGACAAGGTGCGGGAGAAATAACGAACGATCTGCTCGCTGGCGCTGCCCAGGTCAATGATGGCGGTTTTACCGGCGTCCAGCGCGGCCAGCACTTCGGTCATGAAGTTGTCGCCATTGCAGGAGTGAAAAGGCTGGCAGGAGCGCAGCACGTAAGGCCCCGACGACGACTTGGGGTTGAGAAAGCGCGCCATGACTTTTTCGTCAAGGTCAAACATGGGCTCGTCCTTGCGCATCAGGGCGGGATCGTTCTCGTAGTCCAGCATGAAGCGCGCTACGCCCATCATCTCGGTGGCCATGTCCCGAAAGTTGTTGGGCGCAGCCGGGGTCGGTTTGTGCAGGATGGACTGGTAAACGTTGTTGCGCAGCGCTTGCGGCAGGTGGGGGTTGAAGGGCTGGCGAACGCCCAGCCCGACCAACAGCTCGGCCAGCTTGTCTTGGTTGAACTCAAAGCCGGCGGCGTCTAGCAGCGTCCACAGCAGCATGACTTTGCGCACCCGGCGAAGCACCAGCTCATCGGCCTCGTCCGGCATCCGGTACAAGGCTGGCAGGCGGCAGTTCAGCAGGGGCAGCACGTAGTCGGATTCAGCGATAGCGGGCGGCAGCAATTCGCGAAAAATCGCCAGCGTCTTGCTGCTTTGCTCGTAAAAATTAAATCGCAACAAACGGCCCTGTTCATTGCCGCCACGCGGCGACAGGTGGTACACCAAACAGCGGCTCTTGTAGATGGACGCGATGGACTTGTTGCCGTCCTGGGGGTTGTCGTTGGCGTACTCGCCGTTCACGTCAAAAATAAGCTGACCCACGTTGTGGCTGTCTTGCGTGACATCAAGCATGCCTTGCACCACCAGTTTGACGGCGTTGGATTTGCCCAGCCGCGTCTTGCCAAACACAGCGGTCCGCTTGCCCCGTATGTCCAGCATCGAGAGCAGTATTTTTTGCGATTTGTCCTGGCCGCTATGAGTTTCAGAGGTGCGCAGCGCACCAAATTGAATGCGTTGAAGCGGGTTCATCACGCCGTTGGTGAGAATGTCGAGCATCTCGGGCGGCGGCATAAACGCGCAATACTGCTCTATCGCTCCCAGTGGGCCGGGGTCGCCTGAAAATCGAATCGCACCCGTGTCGCTGTCTATCACGAAGGCCCCCAGCAGCGCGTATTGCACCAGGCAGTGGTTAAGTTCGGTAGTGCCCGCACCTGGCGCCAGCCCCAGCAGTTTGTCGCAGCGCAAGCCCAGTCGGGTGTTCGACTCGGGCAAGGGCATCACCTCAACCAGGCGCAGCAAGATGAACGAGTCAAGGTTCACGGTTTCGGCCAAGGGTGCGCCCAGCGTGTTGTCGAACCGGCCGCGAATGTTTTCGTGCCGCAGCATCACGGCAAAGCTTCCTTTGACAATGCCGATGCCTTTTAAATCCAGCTTGAGCTGGCACAGCACCGACGCATGCGAGAAAGAAGCCTCGACCACGGGCCCCAGAAAGTCCTTGGCTTGCAAAAAATGATGGTCAAGCATGGGTATTCAGATTTCAGTTGTTGATTTTGTAAAAACGTAATGTCAGAGAGACAGTAGTTTTGTCGCCCCCTTTAAGGTCGATGACCCAGGAGTCCCCGCTTTGATACAGGCTGAAGCTGGTATTGACGGAGTTGTTGCTGTTTAGTCCGTTTAGGCTTAGTGAGTGGCTAGCAACGACCGGAAACCACTGAACTGTTTTGAGGCCAATAGTGTGAAGGTTACCTCTGCGGTCTAAGGTCACTCCGGTGGGATTAGCATCGCAGATTTCGTTGACGCAGTAGCGGACAGACGCCGGATAGGATCCATCCGACTGTCGGGACAAGGTTAGTTCGTAGTATTCCTGCGTGTTCACGGTATTGGCCTGGGCAGATTTCCAGAGGCTGCCAGCGCAGGTCAATAAATGACCATCGGTGTTTTGCGCGATGCTTTGGCTTAGCTTTTCGCAAGCCTTGCCAGCCACGGCAAGGGGAAGTTTGAGTTCATTGAATCCGGCTTTGTTGGCGCTGAGTGCGCCCTGGGTCGTCAGGTCGCCCTGCGTCGTCAGGTCACCCCGCACGCTGGCGGAGGCACTTTCTAAATGGTCAACGCCCGTCAGGTTTTTACTGTTGAAATTCCATGCCGCTGTGGGC
>JBIKHR010000312.1:0-3476 GCA_044362035.1 Polaromonas sp.
TCCGTTGTTCTGGCGCAAGGCTAGGTCAATCATGGCGGTGACCGCAAAGCGGCCTTTGGTTGTGAGGCGCATTTCAAGCTTCCTTTAAAGTGATGGCTTGTTCTCGACTGATTTGGTCAAGTATAGCGGAAAAGCCTAGCGATTTAGTTGGTCTCTCCAACTTTAGGGCTCATGCATGAGCCACGCCGCCCTCAAAGGCTGGCGGGAATGTTGTCAGGGCCCGCAGCGCCAAAAGCCTGGGCTTTCAGTTGGCTGAGCTGATCCCGCACGCGTGCGGCCTTCTCGAACTCGAGGTTTTTGGCGTGATCGATCATTTCCCTTTCAAGGCGCTTGATCTCGCGGGCGATGTCTTTCTCGCTCATGTCCTCGACCAGGGCTTTTTGCAGCTCCAGCTTTTGCGCCTCTTTGCCGGACTTCTCGCTGTACACACCGTCGATCAGGTCCTTGATGCGTTTGACCACGCTGCGCGGCGTGATGTTGTTAGCCACATTAAAAGCAATCTGCTTGTTGCGGCGGCGCTCGGTCTCCCCCATGGCTTTTTTCATGGAGTCCGTGATGCGGTCGGCGTACAAAATGGCCCGACCATTGAGGTTACGGGCCGCCCGACCGATGGTCTGGATCAGGCTGCGTTCGGCACGCAAAAAGCCCTCCTTGTCGGCGTCCAGGATGGCGACCAAGCTGACCTCGGGAATATCCAGGCCTTCACGCAGCAGGTTGATGCCGACAAGCACATCAAAGGCGCCCAGACGCAAGTCCCGCAAGATTTCAACCCGCTCGACCGTGTCCACGTCGCTATGCAAATAGCGCACCTTCACACCGTTGTCGGTGAGGTAGTCCGTCAACTGCTCGGCCATGCGCTTGGTCAGCGTGGTGATCAGCACGCGTTCGTTCTTGTCCACACGGATGCGGATTTCCTGCAGTACATCGTCCACCTGGTGCGTGGCCGGGCGCACTTCAACCTGCGGGTCCACCAGTCCGGTGGGCCGGACCACCTGCTCGACCACACGGCCGGCATGCGCAATCTCGTAAGCCGCCGGCGTGGCAGAGACAAAAATCGCCTGGCGCATCTTGCTTTCAAACTCTTCAAATTTCAGAGGCCGGTTGTCCAGCGCGCTCGGCAATCTAAATCCGTACTCAACCAGCGTTGTCTTGCGTGCCCGGTCGCCGTTGTACATGGCGTTGAGCTGGCCAATCATCACGTGGCTCTCGTCGAGAAACATCACCGAATCCTTGGGCAGGTAGTCGCAAAGGGTCGAGGGCGCCGAGCCCGGTGGCGAACCGCTTAGATGACGCGTGTAGTTCTCAATGCCCTTGCAGTGACCAATCTCGCTAAGCATTTCTAAGTCAAAGCGGGTGCGCTGCTCGATGCGCTGCGCCTCGACCAACTTGCCTTCGCTGATGAACTGCTTGACCCGGTCCGCCAGCTCCAGCTTGATGGTTTCAATGGCGATCATGACCTTGTCGCGCGGGGTCACGTAATGGCTTTTCGGGTAGATCACAAATCGCGGCACTTTTTGCCGGATGCGGCCGGTCAGCGGGTCAAACAGCTGCAGCGACTCGATCTCGTCGTCAAACAGCTCCACGCGAATGGCCAGCTCGGAATGCTCGGCCGGAAAGACATCAATCACGTCGCCGCGCACACGAAAAGTGCCGCGGGCAAAGTCCTGCTCATTGCGGCTGTACTGCATGCGAATCAGACGGGCGATCACGTCGCGCTGGCCCATCTTGTCGCCGACGCGTGCAATGAAACGCATCTGCGTGTAGTCCTCAGGCGCGCCAATGCCGTAAATCGCGCTCACAGTGGCCACGATGATGGTGTCGCGACGCTCCAGCACGCTCTTGGTCGCCGACAGCCGCATCTGCTCGATGTGCTCGTTGATGGCCGAGTCTTTTTCAATGAACAGGTCGCGCTGCGGCACATAGGCCTCAGGCTGGTAGTAGTCGTAGTAACTGACAAAGTACTCGACTGCGTTGCGGGGGAAAAATTCGCGGAATTCGCTGTAAAGCTGCGCGGCCAGGGTCTTGTTGGGGGCAAACACGATGGCCGGCCGGCCCAGGCGGGCGATCACATTGGCCATCGTGAAGGTCTTGCCCGAGCCGGTCACGCCCAGCAAGGTCTGAAAAACTTCGCCATCGTTAACGCCTTCCACCAGTTGCTCGATCGCCGTCGGCTGGTCACCGGCCGGCTCGTAGGGCATGAACAGCTCGAAGGGCGAACCCGGGTAAGAGACGAAGCGACCGGAGTCCGTGGCGCTAGATGATTCCGGCAAGGGACTGAGCACTTCAGTGACTTCTGGCATAAACCTCTTTTCTGGCCCGCTAAAATTGCAGGTAACCGAACAGAATACGACATTCCCGCCCTGCGCGCGAAAGTCGTCCGGACTCAGTCCCCCTGCTCAAGTTAGCAACCTTTAGCCTTTTGCCTCTTTTTGAAGGATTTTCATGTCAATGTTCACCGCTGTCGAAATGGCCCCCCGCGACCCGATCCTGGGACTGAACGAGCAGTTCAACGCCGACTCCAACCCCAACAAGGTCAACCTCGGCGTGGGTGTTTATTACGACGACAGCGGCAAGTTGCCCCTGCTGCAATGCGTGCGCGCCGCTGAAAAAACCATGGCAGAAGCCCCGACGGCCCGCGGCTATCTGCCCATCGACGGCATTGCCGCCTATGACGCCGCCGTCAAGAGCCTGGTTTTTGGGGCCGACAGCGAAGCCGTCAAGTCCGGCCGCGTGGCCACCATTCAGGCCATTGGCGGCACCGGCGGCCTGAAGGTCGGCGCCGACTTCCTCAAGCGCCTGAACCCGAACGCCAAGGTGATGATCAGCGACCCGAGCTGGGAAAACCATCGCGCACTGTTCACCAGCGCAGGCTTTGAAGTCCAGACCTACCCTTACTACGATGCGGCCAAGCGCGGCATCAATTTTGAAGGCATGCTGGCCGGCATCAAGGCAGCTGCGCCCGGCACCATCGTGGTGCTGCACGCCTGCTGCCACAACCCGACCGGTTACGACATCACCGCAGCCCAATGGGAACAAGTGATTGCCGTCGTCAAGGCGGGCGATCTGGTCGCCTTTCTGGACATGGCCTACCAGGGCTTTGGCCACGGCATCGCCGAAGACGGCGCCGTGATCGGCAAGTTTGTGGCCGCCGGCCTGAACTTTTTTGTCTCCACCTCGTTCTCCAAAAGCTTCAGCCTGTACGGCGAACGCGTGGGCGCCCTGAGCGTGCTCTGCCAGAGCAAGGAAGAAGCCGACCGCGTGCTCAGCCAGCTGAAAATCGCCATCCGCACCAACTACAGCAACCCGCCCATTCACGGTGGCGCCGTGGTCGCTGCCGTGCTCAACACCCCTGAGCTGCGCGCATTGTGGGAAAAAGAGCTTGGCGAAATGCGCGTTCGCATCAAGCAAATGCGCACCCTGCTGGTTGAAAAACTCAAGGCCGCCGGCGTCCAGCAGGACATGAGCTTCATCACCAC